>JBFKIN010000163.1:0-6168 GCA_041632255.1 Oceanococcus sp.
GGCAACCCGCAGAGCTGGGCTCATGCCGAAACGGCCGTGCGCGAATCCGGTGGGCATTTCGACGCCATCGCCGATGAGGACATCCTGGCCGCGCAGAAGCTGCTGGCCACCCGCGAAGGGGTGTTTTGCGAACCGGCCTCGGCGGCCTCGCTGGCCGGCGCCCTGCGTGACATCGCCAGCGGCCGGATTCTGCCCGGCAGCACGGTCGTCTGCACGCTGACCGGTCACGGTCTGAAGGATCCCGACATCGCGATCCGTCAGGCCACCGCCGAGCCGGTGACGGTGGATGCCACCCGCGCGGCAGTGGAAGAGGCGCTGCGCGCCGGGCTGTGATCGCCCGGGCTGTCGTCATCACGGGTCCGGTGGGCAGATGCCTGGCCTGACCGAGCGGCCGCTACGCCGCCGCCAGCCTCTTGCCCCGCCGCGCGACGATATCGCCCATCCGGTGCTGCGCCGGGTGCTGGCCCACCGCGGTCTGGGGGCGCAGGGTCTGGACCATGCGCTGTCCGATTTGCTGCCCTGGTCCGGACTCAAGGGCATCACGGCGGCGGCTGAACAGTTGCATCAGGCGCTGGAGGCGGGCAGCCGCATCCTGATCGTTGGCGACTATGACGCCGACGGTGCTACCGGGGTGGCGCTGGCGATCAGTGCCTTGCGTGACTTCGGTGCCGAACGGGTCGATTACCTGGTGCCCGATCGGGTGCGTTACGGTTATGGTCTGTCGGCGCCGCTGGCGGAACTCGCCCTCCAGCGAAGGCCCGAACTGGTCATCACCGTCGACAACGGCATCAGCAGCATCGATGGCATCGCCCGACTTCATGACGCCGGTGTTCCGGTCGTCGTCACCGACCACCATCTGCCGGGCGAGGCGTTGCCGGCCGCCGCTGCGATCGTCAATCCGAACCAGCCCGGCGACGGCTTCGCTTCCAAGGCCCTGGCCGGGGTCGGGGTGATGTTCTACCTGATGCTGGCCCTGCGTCAGCGCCGCCACGATGCCGGGCACAGCGTGCCGAACATGGCGCAGTACCTGGACCTGGTCGCGCTGGGCACGGTGGCGGACCTGGTGCCTCTGGATACCAACAATCGCATCCTGGTGGAGCAGGGTTTGCGGCGCATGCGCGCCGGCCTGGCCCGGCCGGGCATTCAGGCCCTCGTCGACGTGTCCCGGCGGGTCCCCGCAGAGCTGCAGGCCAGCGATCTGGGCTTCGCGCTGGGCCCGCGGGTCAATGCGGCCGGCCGCCTCGAGCACATGGACCGCGGCATCGCCTGCCTGCTCGCGCCGGATATCAGCGCCGCCCGCCCGCTGGCCGCGGAGCTGGATGAGATCAACCGCAGCCGCCGTGCCCTGCAAGGCGAGATGCAGGAGATGGCGCTGGACCAGGTGCTGACGGCAGTGGACCCGGCGCAGAGCAGCGCGCTGTGTCTGTATGACAAGCGCTGGCATGAGGGGGTGGTCGG
The DNA here is from genome assembly GCA_041632255.1 of Oceanococcus sp. GTDB lineage: Bacteria > Pseudomonadota > Gammaproteobacteria > Nevskiales > Oceanococcaceae > Oceanococcus. The sequence continues at coordinate 1,459 of JBFKIN010000163.1, forward strand.
ACTGGTCGCCTCGCGCCTGAAGGAACAGTTCCATCGCCCGGCGCTGGCCTTCGCCCGGGCCGCCGACGGCAGCCTCAAGGGCTCCGGTCGCTCCATCCCGGGCTTCCATCTGCGCGATGCCCTGGCCCTGCTCGATGCCCGCCATCCGGGTCTGATCGCCAAGTTTGGCGGGCATGCGATGGCGGCCGGTCTGAGCATAGCGGCGCGGGACTTCGAGCGCCTCGAACAGGCCTTCGCGGCCATCTGTGCGGAACGCATCAGGTCTGAGCTGCTGCAGCCCCAGTGGTCCAGCGACGGCGAACTGGCCGCGGAGGATTTCAGTGCCGACACCGTCCTGGCGCTGCGGGGCGGGGGGCCCTGGGGCCAGGCCTGGGAGGAGCCGCAGTTCGACAATGCCTTTGCGGTGCTGGAAGAACGCATCGTGGGCAGCGGTCATCTGAAACTGAAGCTGTCCCTGCCGGGTGACCGCCGGCCCATCGACGCGATCGCCTTCGGTGTGGATGAACCCTTGGGCCGGCCGCAGGCGCGGCTGGTCTACCAGCTGCAGCTGGATGACTACTATGCGCCCCCCCGGCCGCAATTGATCGTGCGGGGGCTGGTGCAGGAATCAGCGCTGGCGTAACTTGGGCGACATTCCCAAGGCGACATTCCGAGGTGGCGATGAGCCCGCAGGAGCATCCCCCGGCGCAGCCGCATCTGCCGCTGCATGAGCTGTTTCCCGGCATCCGCTGTGCCGCCAGCCGGCTCCGCATGGGGCCGATTCCGGGCGTGGCCTTCAGCCGCAACATGATCGTGGTGCGCACCGATGCCGGTCAGGTGCTGATCAATCCAGTGCGTCTGAGCGCTCAGGGGGAAGAGGAACTGCTGGCCGACGGGCCGGTCATTGCGGCCATGCGTCTGGGCGCCTTCCATGGCCGCGATGATGCCTACACGCTGGAGCGCTTCGGCGCCGAATTCTGGGCCACGCCGGGCCGCCAGGGCTTCGACGGCCCGCCCATCGCACGGCAGATCACCGAGGACGGCGAACTGCCGATACCCGGGGCGCGGGCGCTGGTGTTCCGCAAGGCGCGAATCGCCGAGTGCGTGATTCATATTCCGGAGCACCGCCTGCTGATCACCTGTGACAGCGTGCAGCACTACGAAAAGGACCTGCTGATCTCCTTCATGGGGCGGCTGGTCATGCGGTCCATGGGCTTTTTCACCCCCTGCGTGATCGGGCCGCTGTGGCTGAAGGCGGCGACCCCGCGCGGCAGCAGCCTGCGGCCGGATTTCGAGCGCATCCTGGCGCTGGATTTCGACAACCTGATCGCCGGCCACGGCACCCTCAAGCGGGGTGGTGCGCGTGAAGCGCTGCGCCGCAATGTCGAAAAACTGCCGGCGCCCAATTGAAAAGGGCGGCCCCAAGGCCGCCCCCTGATCAGTCCAGTATTCGCCTACTGGTCGGAAGCGTCGCCGTAGGCCTGCAGGCCGTCCACCAGCAGCGGCAGGGTCTGCGGGCAGACATCGCTGAGGAAACTGCGGATCGGCCAGTCGAGGCTCGCCGCCGGCGCATTGCTGCCGTCGTAGTAGCCGTGATCCCAGCTGCCCCAGATGCTCTGGCGGCAGGCCGAATCAGCGGTCAGCCAGGCCTGCTGCTCGGCGGAAAGCTCCACCTTCAGATCGCCACGGGCCAGATCGATGATGCGCTGCACGTCGGCTTCGTATGGCTCGTCACCGAGCAGGCGGCCGTAGTAGCTGCCGTGCCCTTCAGACACGAATTCCAGTTCGGCCGAGTTGTCCGAGTCCGGAATGTCCGGGCCGCCAACCTGATACAGCAAGGTGGTGCCGCCGGTCGAGTACTGCGCGCCGTGGAACAGGGCCTGTTGCAGTTCGTGCACGGTCAGCTGGCCATCAGCCATGGCGCAGCCGGGGTTGGCCGCGCCGCAGCCGGCCGGTCCGGTCGCCACCACCCCGTTGGCCTGGACACGACTGGGGCCGTCCAGCAGGCGGCGGATCCGGTAGAGGGCCTGACCGTAAAGGCCGGCGATCACTGGCGTGGCGTTGGAGGTGCCGCTGAAATCGCCCTCGGCCGTCACGAAGTCGCCGCCGCCGGTAGCCGAGGGGTAGTCCGTGCCCAGACTGGCGATGTCGACCGGGCGGTTGTGGCCCACGCTGGAACCTTCCGGCTCGATGGCCCCGACGGTGACGATCCAGTCCGGTCCCTTCTGGCTGCTCAGCAGCGTGGTGCTCGGCACGGTGAAGGCATTGGCCAGGCCGTTGCCGGCCGACTGGAACCAGGACTGGCCGCGCTCGACGGCGACGCGCTGGGCTTCGGTGTCGCTGCCGGCGTAGATGTTGTCGCGCACCGCGCCGCCGGTCAGGGACAGACCCCAGGAGTTGGTCTGCAGGTCGATCCAGTCCTGGCTGGCCACCCACTCGTTGGCCCATTCCGAGGGGCCGTGGACGAAGACCAGCACGCAGTTCGGGCAGGTGCCATGGAAGTTGCCGGTGCTGACGCTGGCGCTGCCGATGCCGTGGCTTTCGGCGCGGAAGGTGTCCACCGGGCCGCTGGCCGGGCCCAGCGCCAGATCGGCCAGATGCGAGCTGGTCGGTTCGACCAGGCCAAAGGCGCCGCCGAAAGCGACATGGCCGATCACCTTGGTGCCCGGAATCCAGACCATGTTCACGGCATCATTGGTCGGGCCCTCCGAGTAGCGGATCTTGCTCCACTCGGCGATGTCCTGGGCGTGGAGTTCGCTGGACACGGCCTGCGGGTTGGCCTCGGCGTCCGCCACCGACAGGTTCAGCGCCTGGTAGCTGGCGAACGCGTCCGCTCCCGGATGGCCCGGAATCCATTCCGCCGGATCACGGTCCAGCGGCAGGTCGTCCTGACTGCCGGCATTCTTGTGCTGCGGCATCAGGCTGGCCAGGAAGTCCCAGTGATAGGGATTCAGGCCGCTGTCGATCACCGCCACCACGACCACATCGTCCACGCCGCGGCCACTGCCGGCGACTTCCTGCGGCAGGGGTGCCGGGCCGCCGTCTTCGCTTGCCTCGACCACGGTCGCGGTGAAGCTGCCGCTGAAGCTGGTTTCCACGCTGGTGTAGCCGTAAACGCGCAGGATGTAGGTGCCCGGGCTGACGTTTTCGTCCAGGCTCAGGCTTTCACTGCTGAGCGAGCCGGACTCCGCGCTGCCGCCGCCACCGGCGGGGGCGCTGACCTGCAGGTCCAGGTCGGCCGGCACATCCCAGCTGACGGAAAACCGGGCGCCGGAAAAGGCACAGCCCTCGGGCAGACTGAGTTCGGTGATGTGCTCGCTGGCAGTCACGCCATTGCCCAGCGCGGTGACACCGATGCGGCCCTCCCAGGTCTGGGTGAAGTCGCCCAGCGGCAGTGCACAGGCGGCGCGGCCTGCCGCCTCCAGTTGTGGCACGGCGGTGTTCGCATCGCGGCCGCCCTGGCAGGCGGTGAGTGCGGGCACAAGCAGGGCGAGGGCCCAGCGTCCAGTGTTCCCCATGTTTCGAATCCTTTGAATTGCGCGAATGACCAAGGCTGCGGGAGCCAAAGGTCCTATCACGCATCAGGCCGGGGCAAGGTTCCACTGCGAGGGGGGCTGTCGGGCCGGGGCGAAGGGGTCAGGCACCAGCCTCGTAATCGCGCGAGTGATCGCGATAGAAAGCCACGGCCCGGGCGACCGATTCCTCGATGGGGGTGGGCTGCCAGCCCAGTTCCTCCCGCGCCTTGCGATTGTCCAGGCCGGTGATCAGTCGGGTCAGGCGCAGCGAGGAGGGTGCCATGCGGTTGTCCAGCCCCAGCGGACGGGTGATCGCCTCAAGCATGTGCGCGAGGCCCTGCATCAGCACGTAGGGCATGCGGAAATGTCGCGGCCGCCGGCCAGCGGCCTGCGCCGCCAGCGCAAACAGCTCGCGCAGGCTGAGATAGCGTTCGCTGATGATGTACCGCTCGCCGACCCGGCCCCGCTCGGCGGCCAGGATCATGGCACGCGCTGCATCAACGATGCCGACGCAGACCAGGCCGCCATCATAGTAGAAGGGCAGGCGGCCGCTGGCCGCGTCGCGCAACATCTGGCCATGGGCGGTCGGGGCGTAATCGCCCGGGCCGAAGGTATTGGCCACGTTGCAGACCACCAGGGGCAGCCCGTTCTCGCGTGCCCGTTGCAGCGCACAGCGTTCGCCCTCCACCCGGGTGAGCACGTACTCCGGTGCCTGATCGGCCCAGTTGAAGGCATCGTCCTCGGTGGCCGGGCCATCGTCCCGCAGGCCGATGGTGACCAGGCTGCTGGTGTAGACGAAGCGGCGCAAGGGAAACTGCGCGGCCAGATCCAGTACCGCGGGCAGGCGGTAGACATTGGTCTGCCACAGCACGGTGGTGTCGCGCAGCCAGGAGCGCGGGTCCAGCACGCAGTAGTAGACCGTTTCCACGCCCTCGAGGGCACGGCGCAGGATGGCGGCGTCGAAGACCGAGCCGTGATGGCGCTCGATGTCCAGGTCATCGGTCGCGCGCGTGTCGCTGTGCTCGCGGACCAGGATGCGGACCGCTCGTCCCTGCGCCACCAGTTCACGGGTGACGTGGCTGCCCAGAAAGCCGCTGGCGCCGATCACCAGAGAAAGACCTGTTCCTGCCCGGCTCATGCCGGACCCCGCAGGAAATCCGATGACGCCGCGGGTGCACAAGCCGCGGGGAGGCTGGGGTGTGGCCAGCCGCCAGAC
>JBFKIN010000164.1:0-6077 GCA_041632255.1 Oceanococcus sp.
CAGCACGGCGCCGGTGACCACCCGCATGGCGCTGAGGAACAGCGCCTTGCCTTCCATCTCCATGATCGAGCGCTCGCGCAGGATATAGGCGTTCTCGCCGACCGCGAAAACCACCTTGCCCCCGGGGCCGACCTCGACCCGGTCGCTGGCGCTGATCTGGGTGTCCTTGCGGGCGCGCTGGCCGTTGACGAGCACCCGGCCTTCCAGTTCATGGATGGAGCGCCCCTCGGGCAGCGGCTTGGGTCGGCTGCCGAACCAGCGGGCCAGCGCGGTGGTGTTCCAGCCGATGCCGCCAACGAACAGTCCGCTGGACAGGGCCTGCAGCAGGAAGGCTCGTCGCTGCTCGATCGAGCCGGGATCGCGAGAGTTCATGGACATCCCCCATCTTTGTATACTGAGACCGTCGCTGAAAACAGGATAATGCAATATGCACTGCTTCGGGGAAGGCAGTCCTGGCAAGGCCTGGATGATGGGGGTGGCGCTGGCGCTGGCCACGGGAGCCGCCCATGCGGGCAGCACGGTCTTTGGTCTGGCGGCGGGCCACGACGACAACGTCACGAACGTGCCCTACGAGCCGGCGCTGTCCAGCGAGTACTTCGAGCTGTCCGCAGGCCACCTCTGGCAGCCGCATGTCGGCCCGCGCAGCGGGCTGGAGCTGGGCCTGAGCGGCCTGGCGCGCAATATCCAGCAGCATCAGGGCCTGTCCTGGGCCGCTCTGGATGCCAGCCTGGGCGGCTGGTGGCTGCTGGGTGGCGGCTTTTCGGCGCCGGTGGTCTACCTGGACCTGGGCCTGCAGGCGCGCGAGTACCAGAGCCAGGAGCGCGACCAGAGCCGCTGGCGCGCCGGGCTGACCCTGGTCCAGCGTCTGACCACGAAGATCTCAGCCCAGCTCCAGGCCGGCCTGGAATCGCGTGATGCCGAGGGTCCGGCCTTTGACGGCGACATGCTGCGTTACGGACTGGGTCTGCGCTGGCAGCCGCTCGATGGCATCTCCTTCGACGCCCGCTATGAGCAGCTCGACGGTGACGTGGATGTCAGTGTTGGCCGTTTCTTTTCGGAGGTGAACTCCGTTTCGGAAGTGGTGCAGCAGGACGATGCCCTGCCGGGCTTTCTGGCCTACCGGGTGGAAGCCGATGGCGACGCCATTTCCCTGGGCCTGAATCTGCGCTGGGGCCCGAATGCCACGGTGCGTCTGCACGGGCTGTGGGCGGAAACCCGCTCCAAGCGCAGCATCATGGTGGACGACGGGCCCGGCCCCGGACCCGACGGTCCGGATGACGACCCCGGTGGGCCTGGTCCTGGCCCCGGCCCGGATGATCCTGGCCCTGATGATCCCGGCCCCGGCCCTGAGGGTCCCGGCGATGCCGGTGACGGCCTGGACATGTACCCGACCTACGAGCGTCGCCAGATCGGCATCAGCCTGACCGTGCGCTTCTGATCCGGAAGAGCCTGAAGGGATTCAGCCCACCACCCCGGCCGCGCGCAGGCGGGCACACTCGTCCGCTGCCTTGCCCAGCAGTCCGCTCAGCACCTCGTCGGTGTGCGCACCCAGCGCCGGTCCGGGCCAGCGGGTGCTGCCCGGGCTGTCAGCCAGCCTGGGCAGCAGGGCCGGGATGCTCAGCGGTTCGCCGCCGATGTCCACGTCTTCGAACAGGCCGCGGGCCTGATACTGCGGATCGTTCATCATGTCGGCGACGTTGTAGATCGGCCCCACCGGTACCCGGGCCTGCTCCAGCACATCAATCACCTGGGAGGCCTGGTGCTGCCCGCACCAGGCGGAGATGGCCGCGTCAATGCGCGCTTCCTGCTGCACCCGGCCAGCGTTGTCCGCCATCTCTGGATCCTCGGCGAAATCCTCGCGGCCGATGGCCTGCATCAGGCGACGGAAGATGGAATCGCCATTGCCGCCGATGACCACGTATTTGCCGTCGGCGCAGCGGTAGGTGTTGGTCGGCACGATGCCGGTCACCGTGGTGCCCGAGGGCTGGCGAATCTCGCCCGTACCGCTGTATTCCGGCACCACCGCCTCCAGCAGGTTGAACATGGATTCATACAGGGCCACGTCCACCACCTGCCCGCTGCCGGATCCGCGCAGGCGGCCGGTCAGGGCAAGCAGGATGCCGATCACCGCGTGCAGGGCGGCGATGCTGTCGCCGATCGACAGATTGGGCCGGACCGGCGCCTGGTCGGGAAAGCCGTTGAGGTAGCGAAAGCCGGAAAAGCCTTCGCAGACCGAGGCGAAGCCCGGCTTGTTCGCCAGCGGGCCGGTCTGGCCGTAGCCGCTGATCCGCGAGTAGATCAGTTCCGGGCGGATGGCCTTGAGGGCTTCGGGGCCCAGACCCCAGTCCTCCATCACCCCGGGTCGGAAGTTCTCGATCAGCACATCGCAGTGGGGCACCAGTTCCTTCACCAGCGCGCGGCCCTGGGCCTCGCGCAGGTCCACGCAGACGGACTTCTTGTTGCGGGCCAGCGAATACCACCAGAGCGAGGTGTCGCCCCGAAGCTTGCGCCAGCGCCGGATCGGGTCGCCGCCGGGCGGCTCGATCTTGATCACCTCGGCGCCAAAGTAGCCGAGCATCGCGCCGGCGAAAGGGCCGGCCAGCAACTGGCCCAGCTCCAGCACCCGGATGCCGGCCAGGGGCTGCACAGAGTCGCTCATGCATGGTCCTCGGCGGGAAAATGGAGTTAGAGTAGCGGGCATGCAACTGCCTCGCATCATTGGTCATCGCGGCGCATCCTGGGCGCGCCCGGAAAACACGGCCGTCGCCTTCGACCTGGCCCTGGAAGAGGGCGCCGAGGGCCTGGAGCTGGATCTGCAGCTGACGCGTGACGATCAGGTCGTCGTGTTCCACGACAAGACCCTGTCCATGCTGGGCATGAAACATCGGCACATCGGTCAGTACACCCGCGAGGAACTGCGTTCGCTGGATGTGGGCTCCTGGTTCGCGCCGGAATTTGCTGCGGCCCGGATCATGGACCTGGACGAAGTGCTGGACCGCTACGGCGAGCGCACCGACCTGTATCTGGAAATCAAGCCGGTCGGCGAGCTCAAGCGGCCCGAGCGGGCCATGCGTCTGGCCGACTGCGTGGCTGACCGGGTCGCCGCCCACCGTGACCTGAACCGCATCTACCTGCTCAGCTTCTCTGACGCGGTGCTCCACCAGGTCGCCAGCCGGCACGGCCATCTGCGCTGCGTGCGCAATCTGGAGCGGCCGGAGGAATTGCGGGAGATTCCCCGCCAGCGGCTGGACGAGCTGTATGCCGTCTGCGTCGATATCCGCCACTTCGAGCCGCTGGATGTGGAGCAGGTGCACGAGGCGTTCAAGCACCTGTTCTCCTATACCGTCGACTCCCCGCGCCATCTGCGCGTGGCGCTGGACCTCGAGGTGGACGCCGTGATCACCAACATGCCGGCCAAGGCCCGCGAGCGGCTGGACAAACTGGCCGCACAGCCTCCGCCCGTGCTCGGTATCTGAGGCCTCGCGGTCAGAAGACGCCGGCTTCCAGGCCGGCCGCCATCGTCATGCCCAGCTCCTCGGCAGCCTCGGCATGCTCCGGCTTCGGCCGGCCGCGGCAGATCAGCGGGTCGGCCACTTCCTTGGTGGCATAGCCGTTCATGATGCGGTGGATGGCGCCGGCTGCGCCGCGCCCGTCATTGGCGCAGGAGATGAAGATGGCGTAGGGACGGCCGGCCAGCTGGCCCTCAACCGCGTAGTAGGTGCGGTCGAAGAAGTCCTTCATCGCCCCGGACATGTAGCCGAAGTTTTCCGGGGTGCCGATGAGCAGGCCATCCGCCCACAGCAGGTCTTCGGCACCGGCTTCCTGGCAGCGCTTGTAGCGCAGGCTGATGCCGTCGATGTCGGGATGCTGCGCCCCGCGCCGCACGGCTTCGGCCAGGGCTTCGGTATGGCCGGACTGGCTGTGGTAGACAATCAGCAGGTTGGGCATGGTTCGATGATACCGTCCCCTGGGAAAGGGGACCGAAGCGGTCCGTGGTGTCCTGGCGGCTGGTGGCGATGCGGGCGCCGTTGCCCGGGCTGTCGGCTGGGCGGGCGGTGACCGCGATCGGCCGCAGGGCTGTCGCGAAGCGGACCGCCAGTGGGGGACAGGCGCCGCTCAAGCGCGCTGAGGCCCCGCGCCGCGGCGGCGGGTTCGGCCAACGGGCCCCGGGCTGGTGGTCCGACCGGGGGCGCGGCCGGATCAGATCGAAGCCGGGGTGCCCAGCGAAGGCGCGGCCTTCTGCGCCTGTGCCTGACGGCGGTCGATCCAGTTCTTGCCGGCGATCAGCAGGCCCAGGCCGAGGAAGGCCCCGGGCGGCAGGATGGCCAGCAGCAGGCCACGGAAATCCTCCACCAGCACGATCTCCCAGCTGGCGGCGGCGGGGCCGAACAGCAGATGGGCATCGGCCAGCAGGGTGCCCATGCCCAGCGCCTCGCGCATAGCCCCCAGCACGATCAGGCAGGCGGCGAAGCCGGCGCCCTGGGCCAGCCCGTCGAGGGCCGCCAGATGCACCGGGTTCTTCGAGGCGAAGGCCTCGGCGCGGCCGATGATGCTGCAGTTCGTCACGATCAGAGGGATGAAGATGCCCAGAATGCGGTAGAGCTCGTGCAGATAGGCGTTCATCAGCAGCTCGATCGCGGTCACGATGGCGGCGATGACCATGACAAAGACCGGGATGCGGATCTCCGGCCGCACCCAGTTGCGGATCGCGGCGACCAGCGCGTTGGACGCCACCAGGGTCGCCATGGTGGCCAGGCCCAGGCCCAGGCCATTGATCACGGTCGTGCTCACGGCCAGCAGCGGGCACAGGCCCAGCAGCTGGACCAGCCCGGGATTGTTGGTCCACAGGCCTTTGAGGGTGATGTCCCTAACCTTGCCCGTCATCAGCGAAGATCTCTGTTGAATGCTGCTCGAAGTACTCCAGTGCCCCATGCACCGCTCTCACCACCGCACGCGGCGTGATGGTGGCGCCGGTCAGCTGGTCGAAGCTGCCGCCGTCCTTGCGCACCGCCCAGCGCGCCGGATTGCCGAGCGAGCGGCCATCGAACTGGTGAATCCAGTCGCCCCGGCTGGCGTCGATGCCGTCACCCAGGCCGGGGGTTTCCCTGTGCTTGACCACCCGCACGGCCGCGATCCGCCCGTCACGCCGGATGCCGACCAGCAGATCGATGGCGCCGTTGTAACCGTTGGGCGCCGTCACCGGCAGGATCACAGCCACCGCCTCGCCGTTGCGCCGGGCAATGTAGAGGGTGTCCGCGCCCTTGGGTGAAATCCGCGCCGGCAGCACCAGCTCGCGGGTGTCCTCCAGCAGCGCATTGTCATAGCTGCCCGGGGGCAGGATTTCCTGCAACTGACGGATCACCGCCAGGCGCTCGTTGTCGGCGATGCGATCCTTGGTGGCCCAGTGGGCCGCGGCCAGGGCGGCGCTGCCGATGACCGCGAACAGGGCCAGGATACTGGCGCTGATCAGGGCTTCCCGCTGGCTGTCCTTCATGGCCATGGTTGCAGGCTCCCGGCGCGCGTCACAGCGGCCTCCGCCCGCTGCCATAGGTGCGGGTCGGGGTGTAGTGATCGATCAGCGGCACGCAGATGTTCATCAGCAGCACGGCAAAGGCCACGGCGTCCGGGTAGCCGCCGAAACTGCGGATCAGGTAGATCAGCACGCCGATGCCGAAGCCGTAATAGAGGCGCCCGCGCGGTGTGGTGCTGGCCGAGACCGGGTCGGTGGCGATGAAGAAGGCGCCCAGCATGGTTGCGCCGCCAAACCAGTGGTGCAGCAGGCCCGGATGCTGGTCGGCGTCAATGATCCAGAACAGCGCGGTCATCAGGCCCAGGCCGCCGAGCAGGCCGACCGGAATCTGCCAGCGGATCGTGCCCTGAATCAGCATCCACAGCCCGCCAAGCAGGAAGGCCAGGTTGATGATGTCCCAGCCGCGTCCAGCCAGCGGGCCTGCGTCCAGGCCCTGCCAGGACTCTTCCGTCGTCAGCGCGCGGCCCAGCTCGGTCTTGACGTGATCCAGCGGGGTCGCCGCAGTCATGCCGTCCAGCTGCTCGACCCCGATGCGACCCTGACTGTA
>JBFKIN010000165.1:0-6069 GCA_041632255.1 Oceanococcus sp.
AGGCGTTTGGCGAACCATGCCAGCAGATCAAGCTTCGAGTCCGAAGGATGAGGGGCGGAGCCAGCGGCGGCACGGTGGCCAGCCTGATCAACGTGATGAGCGAGATCAACCGGGACCCCGGTCTGCGCAAGATTCTCCAGAACCCGTATTCGGTCTGTCCCGAGGGCGCCCGCGAAGGGGTGCGACAGCCGAATGTCACGACGCCCGTCCGCGATGAGGAGGTCGGCGCCTGGCTGGCACCTTTCGTGATGGCGGGCATCAACACCAAGGTCGTGCATCGCAGCCACGCCCTGCTTGGTCATCCCTGGGGGCGTGACTTTCTGTACGACGAAGCCATGATGATGGGCGACTCTTTCCAGGGGGCGCTCCGGGCGACGGCCTTCAGCGCAGGCCTGGGCGGCTTCATGGGCCTGGCGGTGATCGGCCCCACGCGCAAGCTGATGGAACGTTACGTCCTGCCCAAGCCCGGTGAAGGCCCGAGTCCGGCAGAACAGGAATCGGGGTTTTTTGACCTGCGCCTGTTCGGGCGGACCGCCAGCGGGCAGACGCTGGTCACGCAGGTCACGGGCGATCGCGACCCGGGCTATGGCTCTACCGCCAAGATGCTGGGGGAGGCGGCGGTCTGCCTGGCGCAGGATGGCAAGAGCATCCGTCAGGAGGGTGGGTTCTGGACCCCATCGACGGCCATGAACGGCGCCTTGCTGGAAAGGCTCTGCACTCACGCCGGCCTGAGTTTCAAGCGCCTCTGACAGCGAGACGCCGCGCGGGAAGCGCTCCAGCGCTCCCTCGTGGCGGCACGCAGTACCTAGAGGCCGCAGTTGTTCTTGGCGAAGACCTGGTCGGCGCGATAGCTGGACCGGACGAGCGGGCCGGAGACCACTTCCAGGAAGCCTAGCTCCAGTCCCCATTGGCGATAGCGGGAAAATTCCTCGGGGCTTACGTAGCGCTCCACCGGGAGGTGATTCACGGTCGGACGCAGGTACTGGCCGAAAGTGACAATGTCGATTTGCGCCGCACGCATATCGTCCAGAGCCTGCCGGATCTCCCCCTCGGTTTCGCCGAGCCCAAGCATGAGGCTGGTCTTGGTCAGGACCTGTGGATTGTGCTCCTTGGCGTGTCTCAGCACATCAAGGGTCTGTCGATAGCCGGCTCGGGGGTCGCGCACCGGGTGGGTGAGCCGCTGCACCGTTTCCAGGTTCTGGGCGAAAACCTGAAGCCCGGAGTCCACCACCACCTCGACATCCGCGAAACGGCCCTGGAAATCGGGTGTCAGCGCTTCGACCGCGGTATCCGGGTTCATTTCCCGGATCGCGCGGATGCAGCGTGCGTAGTGAGCGGCGCCGCCATCGGCGAGATCATCGCGATCCACCGAGGTCAGCACGACGTACTGTAGATTCATCAGCCGCACGGCGTCCGCCGCGTTCTGGGGCTCCTCGGGGTCGAGCCAGCCGCCAGGGTTGCCGGTGTCGACCGAGCAGAATCGGCAGGCCCGTGTGCAGACGGCACCCATGAGCATGATGGTGGCGGTGCCGTGGGACCAGCATTCCCCGATGTTGGGGCATTTGGACTCTTCGCAGACCGTCGCCAGCCGGTGCTCGCGGACGTTTTTCAAGGTGTCGAAGTATCGCGGATCGGAGGGTAGCTGGGCGCGCAGCCAGCGTGGCTTCCCGCCACGCGGCAGTTCTGCGGCCTGGGCACTGGCCTTGATGCCGTCCTTGATGGCGGAAAAACCTTGCGGCGCGGTGTATTTCTGTCCGCTGCTAACGACCGGAATGCCTTTGAATTCGCTCATCAGATCATTATAACGGGATCATTCCGGGCACTCGCTTGTCACAGGCTGGCGAGGTTCCACTTCGGGCCGTGGCTATAATCGGCCGGATAACGACACAGAGGCAGACATGTTGCGAATCCTGGGGATGATGCTGGGCCTTCTGGCCTGCGGACCGCTGGCGGCCAAGGTCAGCGCGGAAGAGGCTGCGCGGCTGGGGCAGGAATTGACGCGCATCGGCGCGCAGAAAGCGGGTGAGGAGGGGCCACACGGATTGGTCATTCCGCCTTTTGAAGGGGGTTGGGCCGAGCCCGGCGGCGAAAAGCGCATCCACGCGCCGCCCGATCCTTACGCGGACGAAAAGCCCCTGTTCGTGATCACCGCAGACAATATGGCGCAGTACAAGGACATCCTGACTGTGGGTCAGCAGGAACTGCTCAAGCTGTACGGCAAGACCTACAAGATGCGTGTGTTCCCCGCCCATCGCAGCTCGGCTCTTCCTGAGCATGTGCTGGAGGCCACGCAGAAGAATGCGACCACGGTGGAGCTGAACGAGACCGGAAACGGTTTCACGGGAACGGCCCACGGCTTTCCCTTCCCCATTCCCAAAACCGGTCAGGAGGTGATCTGGAATCACATGGCCCGTTATCGCACCACCGGTTTTCGCGGTTTCGCCAACAGCGCGGTCACCACAGCGAGCGGCGATTACGTGGTCGAACGGTCCTATATCGAGGGGGTGATCGAGTATGGCGACCCGGATATCAGCTACGAGGACTGGGACAACGTCTTCATCAAACTGCTGCGCAAGATCGTGGCGCCGCCGAACAAGGCCGGCGACACGGTGCTGATCCACGCACCGCTGGACCGGATCAAGGATGAAATCCGGATCTGGTCCTACAATCCCGGCACGCGAAAGGTCCGCCGCATCGCCGAGGTCGGTTACGACAATCCGGCCAACGACGGCCTGATGACCCACGATCAGATCGACATGTTCAATGGCCCACTGGACCGCTACGATTTCAAGCTGATCGGCAAGAAGGCGGTGCTGGTGCCCTATAACACCTACGCCCTGCACAGCAAGGACGTGAAGTACAGCAACATCATCCAGCGTGGCCACATCAATCCGGACCTGGTCCGCTATGAGCTGCATCGTTGCTGGGTACTGGAAGCGACCGTCAAGCAGAAAGCCGCGCACATCTACAAGCGGCGGACCTTCTACCTCGACGAGGACAGCTGGCTGATTCTGCTGCAGGACATTTACGACGAGCGTGACCAGTTCTGGCGTACGGCCGAGTCCTTCGCCATGCAGTATCCGAATGTCCCCCTGCTGGTGAACGCGATGCAGGCACATTACGACCTGCAATCGCGGCGATACGTGGTGATCAACATGCAGAATGAGGAAAAGGAGCCTGTGGAGTATGACTTCCAGGCCCCGGACAGCCACTTCACGACCTCGTCCCTGAAGCGTTTCGGCAGCACGGTGCACCGATAGGGCGCACATGCGGATCGGGATTGACCTCGGCGGCACCAAGATCGAGGGCATCGTGATCGAGCAGCGGGCGGTGCTGTCGCGCCGCCGTGTGCCAACCCCCGCCGGCAACTATGCCGCGACCATCGAAGCGGTGGCCGCGCTGGTAGCCGCGCTGGAGGAGGATGTGGGTGTGAGCCCGTTGCCGATCGGGATTGGACACCCCGGCTCAATCGCACCGCGCAGTGGTCTGCTGCGCAACGCCAACTCCACCTGTCTGAACGGTCAGCCCTTCGGGCGGGATATCGAGGCCCGGCTGGCACGGCCGGTGAGGCTTGCCAACGACGCCAACTGCATGGCGCTGTCGGAACTTCACGATGGCGCGGCTCAGGGGGTCGACAGTGCCTTTCTTGTCATTCTTGGAACCGGTGTCGGCGGAGCTGTGGTGCAGGAGGGCCGGTTGCAGACAGGTCACAACGGCCTGGCCGGCGAATGGGGGCACAACCCCTTGCCCTGGCCAGGGCCCCGGGAGTATCCGGGCGAGGCCTGCTGGTGTGGCCAGACCGGCTGCCTGGAAACCTGGTTGTCCGGACCCGGTTTCAGCCGCTGGCATGCCGCCCAGACGGGACAGTCGCTGACGCCCGCCCAGATTGCCGGGCAGGCCGAGGCGGGAGACGCCCAGGCTCTCTCCAGCGTGCAGGCCTACTGTGACCGCCTGGCCCGGGCGCTCGCGGCGGTGATCAACCTGCTGGACCCGCAGCTGATCGTGCTCGCGGGCGGCGTGTCACAGTTGAGGGCGCTGTATGATGAGGTGCCACGGCGCTGGCAGCGCTGGGTGTTCGCCGAAACGGTGGACACCCGGCTGACGGCGGCCCGGCATGGGGATGCCAGCGGCGTGTTCGGCGCCGCGCGACTGGAATAGCAGGGAACATCATGTTGCAGCTGTACACCTATTACCGCAGCGTGTCGGCACATCGCGTGCGCATCGCGCTGAACTACAAGGCCTTGCCCTACGAGGCCATCTATATCGACGAGGACAGCGGCGAGCAGCTTGGCATCCAGTACCTGTTTCGCAATCCGCAGGGTCTGGTTCCGGCTCTTGTGGTCAACGAAGAGCTCACCATCACCCAGTCCGCGGCAATTCTCGAGTTTCTCGAGGAGCGCTACCCGGAGAGGCCGCTGCTCCCCGAAGACATCGCCGACCGGGCCCGGGTCCGGTCCTTCGCCCAGGTGATGATCGCCGACATGCAGCCGTTCAATATCCTGAGGACTTACTACTACCAGCGCGACATCATGGGCATCGAAAAGCCGTCGCGGCGCGCCTGGTACGAGCACTGGATGCACAAGGGCTTTGCTGCCCTGGAAGCGCTGCTGCAGAGCCATATGAAGCCGGGCGCCTACTGCCTCGGAGACAAACCGACCCTGGCGGACGTCTGTCTGGTGCCCCAGGTCGCCAACGCGCGGCAGAACGATCTGGACCTCAGTGACTATCCGACAATCCGGCATATCTATCAGACCTGCATGGCCCAATCCGCGTTCCAGGCGGCCGCGCCGGAGGCTCAGGGCGATCGCCTGCGCAAGGCCGTTGGCAACGGGCAAGTGACACGGGGATGACCCGCGCCCCATAATCAGTCCCCTGGGCGCACCGGGGAGACAGCGTGGGGAACACACGAGAGCAGGAACACGGATTGCAGCTGGCGCAGGTCGAGGCCATCGCCGCCAGCCGGGCCAGCGGTGCCGAGCGCGACCGACTGATCAGCTTTATCCGCAGTTATTACGAGACGGTCCCGGAAGAGGTGCTGGCCAGCCTGCACCCGCCGGAATTGTTCGCGATTGCGCATGGTCACTTCCTGTTCGCCCAGCAGCGTGAATCCACGCGGGATCTGGTGCGCACCTATTGTCCGGCCGAGGATCAGCACGGCTGGAGCAGTGATGCGCAGGTGCTGGAAACCGTGGCACTGGATCGGCCCTTTCTGGTCGATTCGCTCGGTATCGCCGTGCGCGCCTGCGGGGGCGTGCTGCGCTGGCTGGTCCACCCGGTACTGTCCATTCGCCGGGATCAGAACGGCCAGCTGCAGGCGGTGACTTCGGCCGCCGAATCCGGGCCCGGTCACGAATCGCTGATTCACATGCAGTTCGACGGGATCAGCGACCCGGAGAAGCTCGCAGAACTTGAGCGCCGGGTGCATCAGGTGCTGGGCGACATCCGCCAGGTCGTCGATGACTACGATGCAATGCGTCAACACCTGCGCACGCTCACCGAGGAACTGAGCCATCCGCCGCCTGGTCTGGACCCCGATGACCTCGCGGAAGTGGCGGCGCTGCTGAGCTGGCTGGACGACGACCATTTCACCTTCCTGGGCTTTGCCGAAAGTGAAAAGGTGGGCGAGGGCGACGAGGCGCACTTCAACTTTCTGCCGGACAGCGGGCTCGGCCTGAATCGCGGCAAGGCGGAAGACACCCAGGTCGTCGCACCGGCCCGCGAACTCGACAAGTATGCAGGCTCCCGGCGGCCGGTCATCGTGACCAAGGCGAATACGCGGGCAACCATCCACCACGACGAATATCTGGACTCGATCTCGGTCAAGCGCTTCGATGCGGCAGGCAACGTGCGCGGCACCAGTCGCTTCGTCGGACTGTTCTCGACCGAGGTCTACAATTCGCTGCCGCGGAGTATTCCGCTGATCCGGCGCAAGATGGCCTGGGTTATCGAGCACTCCCGGTTGCGGCGAGGTTCTCATGCGGCCAAGCAGTTACAGGAGATTCTGGACGGTTTGCCCATCGATGAACTGTTCCAGAGCAGCGAGCATGAACTGCTGGATCTGGCGACCGG
>JBFKIN010000166.1:0-6064 GCA_041632255.1 Oceanococcus sp.
GCCCGCGGCCGCGCCCTATGAGCGCGAGATGGGAAAATCCGGCTTCTTCGGGCCCACCGCGCATTTTCATCACCGCCGGCCACCGACCAGCTGGACCGGCTGGGACGGCCCTCTGCGTCCGCGTGCCTATGATCTGAATGCGCTGTCTTCCCGGGATCAGGCTTCTCCCTGGGCAGCGCCGGTCATCCTGTCCAATGCCCACTGCCAGATGCGCTACTGGCAACTTGATGTGGACATGCAGGCCCTGGCCCGCAATGCAGACGGTGATCAGCTGCTCTTCGTGCACGCCGGAGCGGCCGAACTGTTCTGCGACTTCGGCCATCTCTCGCTGACGGACGGCGACTATCTTCTCCTGCCGCGCGGCACCATGTGGCGTCTGGAACCGAAGGACAGCGCCACCCTGCTGATGATCGAGGCCACCGGGGACAGTTTCCAGCTGCCGGACAAGGGCCTGCTGGGTCCGCAGGCCATTTTTGACCCGGCCATGCTCGACCGTCCGGCACTGGACGATGCCTATGCGGCACAGCAGGGCGACGACCCCTGGACCATAGAGATCAAGCGGGCCAACCAGCTCTCGCGGGTGCATTACGACTACAACCCGCTGGACGTGACCGGCTGGCACGGCGACCTGTCTGCAGTCCGCATCAACTGGCGCGACATGCGCCCGATCATGTCGCACCGCTATCACCTGCCGCCCTCGGTGCACAGCACCTTTGTCGCCCAGCGTTTCGTCGTCTGCACCTTCGTGCCGCGACCGATCGAATCCGACCCCGGGGCACTGAAAGTGCCGTTCTTTCACAACAACGATGATTTCGACGAGGTGATCTTCTATCACGCCGGCGACTTCTTCTCGCGCGATAATATCGACCCCGGCATGCTGACCTGGCATGGCGCCGGTTTCACCCATGGCCCGCACCCCAAGGCCTTTGCCGCCGGCGCCAAACACGCCCGCAAGATGACCGACGAGGTCGCGGTCATGATCGACACGCGTGACGCCCTGCAGACGGACCCTTCGCTGGAGAAGGTCGAGGTCGAAGGCTACGCTGATTCCTGGATTGAGAAGGGGGATACATGAAACTCGCCAGCCGTAACGATGGTAGCCGCGATGGCGCACTGGTCGTGGTCAGCCGCGATCTGTCCGCCTGCATGCCAGCAGGCGCCATCGCCGAAACCCTGCAGGCCGCACTCGACAACTGGGCCGACTGTGCGCCGCATCTGGAACAGCTGTATCAGCGCCTGAATGCCCAGCCGGCGCTGGGCGAAGCCTTCGATCCCGGACGCTGCATGGCGCCGCTACCGCGCGCCTATCAATGGGCCGATGGATCAGCCTATGTCAATCACGTGGCCCTGGTCCGCCAGGCCCGCGGGGCCGAGATGCCGGACAGCTTCTGGACAGACCCGCTCATGTACCAGGGCGGCAGCGACGACTTTCTCGGCCCGCGTGAAGACATCCTGGTCGAGGATCCCGCCTGGGGCATCGACCTCGAAGCAGAGATCGCCGTGGTCACGGACGATGTGCCCATGGGCGCACCAGAGGCACGGGCCGGTGACGCCATCCGCCTGCTGATGCTGGTCAACGACGTGTCCCTGCGCAATCTGATTCCCGGCGAGCTGGCCAAAGGCTTCGGTTTTTTCCAGAGCAAGCCGGCTTCCGCCTTCTCGCCGGTGGCGGTCACGCCGGACGAACTGGGCGAGGCCTGGCGGGACTACAAGGTTCACCTCCCTTTGCTGAGCTGGCTCAACGATGAGCCGCTGGGCCGCCCCGAGGCGGGGGTCGACATGACCTTCAGCTTCGCCCGGCTGGTGGCCCATGCCGCCCGCACGCGTGCGCTGGGCGCCGGCAGCATCATAGGCTCGGGCACGGTGTCGAACCGCGATGCCGAAGGCGGGCCCGGCAAGCCCATTGCCGAAGGTGGCCTGGGCTACTCCTGTCTGGCCGAACTGCGCACCGTGGAAAAAATCCGTCTGGGAGAAGTCCGGAGTCCTTTCCTGCAGTTCGGAGACAAGGTGAAGATCGACATGCATGATGCTGATGGTAAGAGTATTTTTGGAACCATAGAGCAGCGTGTCGCAGCCTACGGAGGCGCCGACGCATGAGCCTGTGGTCGACACGGCCCGGGCGCGCCCTTGGCCTGCCCCCGCCCGCCGAAGGCGCCGCGAAAGGCCAGCCATGGCCCTGACCCTCTACAGCTACTGGCGTTCCTCAGCCGCGTGGCGGGTCCGGCTGGCCTTGAACCTCAAGGGCCTGGATTACAGCATCCATCCGGTCCACCTGCTGGAGGGCGGGGGGCAACAGTTCAGCGACGATTATCGCGCCATCAGTCCGGAGTCCCTGGTGCCGAGTCTGGCACACGACGACTGGTCGCTGTCCCAGTCCCTGGCAATCTGCGAGTACCTGGAGCAGACCTGGCCCAGACCGCGCCTGCTCCCGGATGAGGCCCGCTCCGCCGCGACCGTGCGCAGCTTCTGCGCGCTGATCGCCTGCGACACGCACCCCCTGAACAACCTGCGCGTACTCAAGTATCTCGGCGAGGAACTGAAGGCGGACGAGGCCGCCCGCTCGGCCTGGTACCGGCACTGGATCGCTCGCGCCTTTGCCGGGCTGGAAGCGCGGGTGGCCGGTCGCACGACCGTCTACGCCTTTGGTGATGAGCCGGGCCTTGCCGAGTGCTTCCTCATCCCGCAGATGTACAACGCACGTCGATTCGACTGCCCGCTGGATGACTATCCGGGCCTGTGCGACATCGACGCCCGCTGCGCCGACCTGCCCGCCTTCATCGCGGCCCACCCGGACGCCCAGATCGACAGGCCCGCATGAGCCGTCCTCTCTGGCAGCCCGATGACCGGCGGATCGATGCCGCGCTGCTGACGGCATTCCGCAACGCCCTGGCCCGCGAGCATCCAGAGCTCGCAGGAGCCAGCTACCCGGCGCTGCACGCCTGGTCCGTCAGCCATGATGAAGAATTCTGGAGCGCCGTATGGGATTTCTGCGGCGTCATCGGCGCGCGCGAAGGGCCGGTCCGGGAAGGCCACGCCATGCCGGGTGCCCGCTACTTCCCCCAGGCCCGGCTGAATTTCGCGGAAAACCTGCTGGAACCGGGCGCAGACCAGGATCCAGCCCTGCGCTGGCGCGACGAAAGCGGCCATGAGCAGCGCCTGACGCGCGGCGAGTTGCGCCTGGAGGTCGCCCGGATGGCGGCGGGCTTGCGCAAACTGGGCCTTGAGCCCGGCGACCGTGTCGCGGCCATGCTGCCCAACCGGCCCGAAACGGTGATCGCCATGCTGGCCGTCACCAGCCTTGGCGGGGTCTGGTCCTCCTGCTCGCCCGATTTCGGCGTCGCCGGCGTGCTGGACCGCTTCAGCCAGATCAGGCCGAGAATTCTGCTGGCCTGCGCGGGCTATTCCTATGGCGGCAAGCATTTCGATACCCGCGGGAAAGCCGTCGACATCCGTCGCGACCTGCCCTCGGTGGAAGCCGCCTTCCTTCTGGATGGCGCGGCCGATGGCTATGCCCGCTGGGAAGATCTGCAGGAACCCGCACAGGCGCTGGAATATTGCCGGCTCCCCTTCAACGATCCTTTGTACATCCTGTATTCCAGCGGCACCACTGGCGCGCCCAAGTGCATCGTGCATGGCATCGGCGGCACCCTGATCCAGCACCTGAAGGAGCATCAGCTGCAGGCCGACATCCACCCCGGTGACCCGGTCTTCTATTACACGACCTGCGGCTGGATGATGTGGAACTGGCTGGTCTCCGCGCTGGCCAGCCGGGCCGAAGTTCTGCTCTACGACGGATCGCCCTTCGCCCCGTCCCCCATGGTGCTGTTCGATTACGTCGCGGAGGCCCGGGCCGCCTACTTCGGCGTGTCCGCCAAGTACATCGACGCCCTCAAGGCGCGCGAACTGAGCCCGCGGGACAAGCATGATCTCAGCGCCCTGCGCAGCCTGGGCTCCACCGGCTCGCCACTGGTCGCCGAATCTTTTGAATACGCCTACCGCGCGATCAAGCCCGACATGGCCCTGCAATCCATCTCGGGAGGCACCGACATCGTCTCCTGTTTCGTGCTCGGCAATCCCTGGCAGCCGGTGCATGCCGGCGAGATTCAGGGTCCGGGCCTGGGCATGGCCGTGGATGTCTGTGACGAACAAGGCCACAGCCTGCCGCCGGGCCACAAAGGCGATCTGGTCTGCCGCGCCCCCTTCCCATCCATGCCGATCGGCTTCTGGGACGACGCCGACGGCAGCCGTTACCGCCAGGCCTACTTCGAGCGATTTCCCGGTGTATGGCACCACGGTGACTACGCGGAAAAGACCGCTCAGGGCGGGCTGGTCATCCACGGCCGCTCGGACGCCACACTGAACCCGGGCGGCGTGCGCATCGGCACCGCCGAAATCTACCGGCAGGTGGAACAATTGCCCGAAGTGCTGGAATCCCTGGCCGTCGGCCAGCCCTGGAATGATGACGTGCGTATCGTGCTCTTCGTCATCCTGAAGGACGACCTGCAACTCGATGACGCACTGACTGACAGGATCCGTCAGCGCATCCGCCAGGGTGCCAGCCCGCGCCACGTGCCGGCCCGGGTGCTGCAGGTCAGCGACTTCCCGCGCACCCGATCCGGCAAGCTGGCCGAACTGGCCGTGCGCGCAATGATTCAGGGTGAAGACGTGAAAAACAGCAATGCGCTGGCCAACCCCGATGTGCTGAAGCAGTTTCGTAACCGCCCGGAACTCGCTGCCTAGCGCTCGCCACCTGCTGCCGTGCGACGGCGCCACGGCGTCACAGTAATACTCCTTACCACTGCAAAGACTGTCGCGCCCCGATGCATTTGTGCTTGAATGCGGGCCCGTGCCTCATGGTGTCGACTATGCAAAGCCCGTACTACACTTCCGAGCATGAAGCCTTTCGCGATCAGATACGGCGCTGGGTGGAAACCCGCATTACCCCGAATGTCGCCGACTGGGACGATGCCGGCCGCATCCCGCGCGCGCTGTACCGCGAATGCGCCGAGCTGGGCTTTCTCGGTCTGGGCTATCCCGCAGCCTACGGCGGCACCGAGGTCCCTGACAGCTTCTACGCCCTGATCTACGCCCAGGAGCTGGCTCGCAGCGGCTCCGGCGGCATCGTCGCCGCCCTCGGCAGCCTGGGCATCGCCATTCCCCCGATCGTCGCCCTGGGCTCGGAGGACCTCAAACAGCGCGTGTTGCCCGGTGTGCTGGCCGGCGAAAAGGTTGCTGCCCTGGCGATCACCGAACCGGGCGGCGGATCGGATGTCGCCAACATCCGCACCCGCGCCGAGCGCGATGGCGACCACTACGTGGTCAATGGCAGCAAGACCTTCATCACCCAGGGTGTCCAGGCCGACTGGCTGACGGTGGCCGTGCGCACTGGCGGCCCCGGAATCGGAGGCATTTCGCTGCTGGCCATCGAGGGAGACAGCACCGGCCTGTCCCGAACAGGCCTGAGCAAGATGGGCTGGCAATGTTCGGACACCGCGACGCTCTATTTCGAGAACTGCCGGGTGCCGCTGGACAATCTGATCGGGGTCGAGAACCAGGGTTTCATGGGCATCATGCGCAACTTCAACAGCGAAAGGCTCGCCCTGGCCGCCCAGGCCTGTGGACTGGCCCGGGTCTGCATCGATGAATCACGCCGTTATGCGCAGGATCGCGAAACTTTTGGCAAGCCGCTGATCCGGCATCAGGTGATCCGTCACAAGCTGGTCGACATGGAAACCCGCTACCTCGCCGCCCAGGCCCTGCTGGAACAATTGACCTGGCAGGTCGACCAGGGCGCCGTGCCCATCGCTCAGCTGTGCATGCTGAAGAACGCGGCCACCGAGATGCTGGAGTACGTGGCCGGCGAGGCGGTGCAGATTCACGGCGGCGCCGGCTACATGCGCGGCTGCGCGGTGGAGCGCATCTTTCGCGAAACCAAGGTGCTGTCCATCGGCGGCGGCGCCAGCGAGATCATGAAAGACCTGGCCGCGCGTCAGATGGGCCTGTAAGGCCGGCGACGGCGTCAGCGGGCAGCCACGTGCCCGAGCCGCCAGATGGCCAGCACGCC
>JBFKIN010000167.1:0-6036 GCA_041632255.1 Oceanococcus sp.
GCGACGAGCCGGTGGCCCTGTATTTCCGCGACCTCGGCTGGGGCTTCCGCATCGCCCCGACCGTGCACGGCGTGCAGCTGCTGTCCGGCATCGAGTCGGCTAGGGCGGCGCTGAGCACCTCGCTTGTCGGTCTTGCCCGTCTGCTCGCAGGCGAGGATCCGCGCGGCATGGGTTCGGCCCTGCAGATGGAAGGCGATGCCGAGTACGCCGAGCAATTGCTCGGTGCCCTGCGCAGCGCGCGTTTCGACCTCGAGGCCGAGCTGTCCGGACTGCTTGGTCCGCTGCTGGGCGAGCGTCTGGGTCAGGGTCTGAAAGGCCTGCTGGGTTTCGGGCGCGACAGCCTGCGCTCCCTGTTGCTGGGCGGGAGTGGCGGCGCGGATGGGCAGCTGGCGGATGCCGAGGAGGCCCGGGCCTGGATGGACGGCGTGGATGATGCCGCCACGGCGCTGGATCGCATCGAGGCGCGCATCGCCCGGCTCGAGCAACGGCGCGATTCATGAGGTGGTGGCGTCACACCGCGCGCTTCTGGCAGATCTGGCGGGTCAGTCGTCGTTACGGCCTGGACCAGTTCCTGGGCCGGCGTCCCAACAAGCGATTCCCGAGGCCGCGTGGTGAGCGGCTGCGTCAGGCCCTGCAGGAGCTGGGGCCGGTTTTCATCAAGTTCGGTCAGGCTCTGTCGACCCGGCCGGATCTGCTGCCCGAGGATATTGCGGCCGAATTGAGTCTGCTGCAGGACGCCGTGCCGCCATTCCCGGGAGGTCAGGCCCGCGAGATCGTCGAACAGGCGCTGGGCAAGCCCGTGGGCGAGCTGTTCGCGAGTTTTGATGAACGGCCGCTGGCCTCCGCCTCGGTGGCGCAGGTTCACCCTGCCCGGCTGCCCGATGGTCCCGATGGCGTGCCGGGCATGGATGTGGTGGTCAAGGTGCTGCGACCGGGTATCGAAGCTGCGGTGGAGCGGGACCTGGAATTGCTGCGCCTGCTCGCAGACCTGGCCGACCGTTTCGTCCCGGAGGCCCATCGACTGCGTCCGCGCGAGGTGATCGCGGAATACGAAAAGGTGATCCTGGACGAGCTGGACCTGATGCGCGAGGCGGCCAATGCCAGTCAGCTGCGGCGGAACTGGCTGGGCTCGGAGCTGATCTACCATCCGGTCGTGATGTTCGATTACACCCGCATGAACGTGCTGGTGATGGAGCGTCTGCGCGGCGTCAACATTGACGAGGTGGCCGAGCTGCGCGCCCTCGGCGTGGATTTCAAGGTGCTCGCGGAGCGCGGCGTGGAGATCTTTTTCCGCCAGGTCTTCACCCACAACTTCTTCCATGCCGACATGCACCCGGGCAACATCTTCGTGGATGCCAGCGACCCGAAGAAGCCGCGCTATCTCGCGCTGGATTTCGGTATCGTCGGCACCCTGAACCCGAGTGACCAGCGTTACCTGGCGGAGAACTTCGTCGCCTTCTTCAACCGCGATTATCGCCGCGTCGCGGAGCTGCATCTGGAATCCGGCTGGGTGCCGGACGCGGTCCGGGTGGACGAATTCGAGTCCGCCATCCGCAGTGTCTGCGAGCCGATATTCAACCGGCCGCTCAAGGACATCTCCTTCGGTCTGTTCCTGATGCGTCTGTTCCAGACCGCACGCCGCTTCAACATGGTGGTTCAGCCCCAGCTGGTGCTGCTGCAGAAGACCCTGCTCAATATCGAAGGTCTCGGTCGTCAGCTCTATCCGGAACTGGACTTGTGGCAGACCGCCAAGCCGATCATGGAGCAGTGGATGCGGGCCCGACTGAGTCCGCTCACCGGCCTGGACAGCCTGCGAACGCATCTGCCCGCGGTGGTGGAGGCGTTGCCCGAGATGCTGAAGCGCCTGCAGCAGGACTGGCCTCCCGCCGAATTCGCGGCCCAGACCCGGGAACTGACCGCGCTGCGCCGAGACATGCAGCAGGAGCAACGTCGCAACCGCTGGGTCTTCGCCGGCAGCGCCTTCGCCGTGGCGGCCGCAGTGATCCTGGCCCTGGATGGTCGGGCGCCCAGCCGCATCGGCGACCTGCCGCTGGGGGCGCTGGCCGCCGGGGTGGTGGCGGGGTGGTGCTTCCTGCGTTCGGCCTGGTCGGGGCAGGCGGCCGGGCGCTGAGGCCGCCTCGGTGATGGGTCGTCGCTTCCCGGGAAACGCGATCGATCCTGCGCCTCTGGTATCGGGGTGTGCGGGCTGGTCCCAACCGGATCGTCCTCGGTTCCGGTCAGCCCTCGCGGGTCGACGCGGGCGGGCGAATGCCTGACACAGGGGTGTGGCGCCGGCCGGCGCCTCGTTCAGCAAGCGTCTGAGCCGCTGCGGGAGCCCGGCCGGGGCGATAATTCGAGCACAGGATGGCGCCGCCGGATCATCAGCGGCATGCCCGCCCGCTCAGCCGCGCGGCAACGGCAGCCGCGTGGTGGTCACGACCTGTGACATCGAAATCGAGGAGGAGACTTCCTGCACCCCCTCGATCTGCGACAGCTTGTGCCAGAAGAAGTCCTCGTACTCGGCGATGTCGGCGACCACGATCTTGAGCAGGAAGTCCACATCGCCCATCAGTGTGTGGCACTCGATCACTTCCGGAAAGCCCTTGATCGCATCGATGAAACGGGGCAGGGCGCCCCGGCCGTGCTTGCTCATCTTGATGTGGGAGAACACCAGGACCCCGAGGCCAAGTTTCTGCGGGTCCAGCACCGCGACCCGCTCCCGGATCACGCCGGCATCGAGCATGCGCTGGATCCGGCGCCAGACCACCGACTTGGAGGAATTGACCCGCTCCGCGATTTCCGTCACGGGGAGGGTCGTGTCGGTTTGCAGGATATCCAGGACGCGAATGTCCAGTGAGTCGAGTTCGATGGTCATCTGTTCCAGAAAACATGATATTGGCGAAACATTATCCCGAAGCTGTCTGCCCGCCTCAAGCACTTAGGGAACACATTCCTCGCCCCCGGGCGTAATCTTTTCCATTGCCACAAACGCCCGCAGCAGTGGAGGAGACACGCATGTCGGTGTTCAGCCATCCGGCCTTCGATGCCCACGAGGCCGTGCACTACGTGCACGATGCCCCCAGTGGACTGAAGGCCATCATTGCGGTTCATTCGACCGCACTGGGTCCCGCTGCCGGCGGCTGTCGCATGTGGAACTACGCCTCCGACGAGGCTGCGTTGCACGATGTGCTGCGCCTGTCCCGGGGCATGAGCTACAAGAATGCGATGGCCGATCTGCCGCTGGGTGGCGGCAAGGCGGTCATCCTGGGTGATTCGGCGAATGACAAGACGCCGGCGCTGTTCCACGCCTTTGGCCGGGCGGTCGACAGTCTGAGCGGACAGTATGTCACTGCCGAGGACGTCGGCATTTCCGTGAATGACATGAGTCTGGTCGCGCAGCAGACTCGTCACGTCAGCGGCCTGCCACACGCAGGCGGCGGCGCGGCCGGTGGCGACCCCTCACCAAAGACGGCGCGCGGCGTGTTTCACGGCATCCGGGCGGCGGTGGGTGCACGCCTGGAGCGGGACGACCTGAGTGGCCTGAGCGTCGCGGTGCAGGGGCTGGGCAGCGTGGGATACCACCTGTGCCGCAATCTGCACGAGGCCGGGGCCAGGCTGGTGGTGGCCGATATCCGGCCGGAAGTGGTGGAGCGCGCCCGGCAGGAATTTGGCGCCGAGGTGGTCGATGTCGATCGCATCCTGGGCGTCGAGGCCGATGTGCTGGCGCCCTGCGCGCTGGGCGGTATTCTCAATGCCGACAGCATCGCGCGGCTGAAGGTCGCCGTGGTGGCCGGCGGCGCCAACAATCAGTTGCTGCGGGACGCCGATGGTGAGGCCCTGCGTGAGCGCGGCATCCTCTATGCCCCGGATTACGTGATCAATGCCGGCGGCATCATCAATGTGGCGGCCGAGTACCTCAAATCGATGAGCGACGCCGAGGTGGACGAAAAGGTCGCCGCCATCGGGCCGCGCCTGGCCGAGATTTTCGAGATCGCCCAGCGTGAAGGGCGGGCGACCAATGTGGTCGCGGACGAAATGGCCCGCGCCCGCATCGGACGCATTTGAGGGCCTCCCACGTCGCAGCTGTCGGATCATGATGAACAGGCCAGCCAGACCAGGGACATAGCCATCAGACCACGCTGCGCCCCGCGCGCGGCGTGAATCAAGCAGCCCCGAGAAGGAGACACGATGAAACAGGGCTACAAGCTGAAGATGCACATTCCGGAGCCGCCGGCGCGGCCAGGGGATGAGCCGGACTTTTCCGAATTCATCATCGTTGACGCCGGCGTGGTGCCTCGCCCGGCCGTGGATACCCCGGACGACCAGATGCGGGACTATCCCTTCACCCTGATCCGGGTCCTGGACGATGCCGGCCAGGCCGTCGGTGAGTGGGACCCCAAGCTGGACGCCGACACCCTGCGCCGCGGACTCAGGGACATGATGCTGACCCGGGCCTTCGATGTGCGCATGCTCAAGACCCAGCGCCAGGGCAAGACCAGCTTCTACATGCAGTGCACCGGCGAGGAAGCCTGCGGCGTGGCCCAGGCCTATGCGCTGGACGACGACGACATGCTGTTCCCCAGCTACCGCCAGCAGTCCATGCTGATCGCCCGCGGCCATTCCATGGTCGAGATGATGTGCCAGATCTTCAACAACCCGATGGACCGGCTCAAGGGCCGCCAGCTGCCGATCATGTACTCGGTGCCGGAGAAGGGCTTCTTCTCGATCTCCGGCAACCTGTGCACCCAGTACCCGCAAGCCGTAGGCTGGGCCATGGCCTCCGCCTACAAGGGCGATTCGCGCATCGCGGCCTCCTGGGTCGGTGACGGGACGACGGCCGAGTCCGACTTCCACAACGCCCTGACCTTCGCCGCGGTCTATCAGGCGCCGGTGATCCTCAACATCACCAACAATCAGTACGCCATCTCCAGCTTTCAGGCCATCGCCGGTGGCGAGCAGTCCACCTTTGCTGCCCGCGCCATCGGCTACGGCATTCCCGGCCTGCGGGTGGATGGCAACGACTTCCTGGCCGTGTATGCGGTGACCCAGTGGGCCGCCGAACGGGCGCGCACGAACAAGGGCCCGACCGTGATCGAGCTCTACACCTACCGGCAGGCGGCGCATTCGACTTCGGACGACCCGTCCGCCTACCGCTCCGCCGCCGAGGCCACCGCCTGGCCGTTGGGCGACCCCATCGCGCGCCTGAAGCAGCACCTGATCGCGCTGGGTGAATGGGACGAGGAGCGTCACACGGCGCTGGAGAAAGAGCTGGACGAGCGCGTGCTCAAGGACCTCAAGGAGGCCGAAAGCCACGGCACCCTGGGCACGCCGCCCTGCAGCCCCTCGAGCATGTTCGAGGATGTGTTCAAGGAACTGCCGCCGCACCTGCGCCGGCAGCGCCAGCAGGCGGGGTACTAGGCATGCGTCGGCGTTCAGGCAAAAGCAATCCGCAGATTGCGCAGATGACACAGATGTTTCAGGAGACCCACCTTGGCAAGCCGCGCCATGTGCGGACCCTGCGCGAGGCAACAGGAGCTGACGCATGGCACGCATGAACATGATTCAGGCCATCAACTCGGCGATGGACCTGATGATGGCGCGCGACCCGGATGTCGTGACCTTCGGCGAGGATGTGGGCTACTTCGGCGGCGTGTTCCGTGCCACCGCCGGCCTGCAGAAGAAATACGGCAAGGAACGCTGTTTCGACACCCCGATCTCCGAGTCCGGCATCCTGGGCATGGCCATCGGCATGGGGGTCTACGGCCTGCGCCCGGTGGCCGAGATCCAGTTCGCCGACTACATCTACCCGGCTTTCGATCAGCTGGTCTCCGAGGCGGCGCGCCTGCGCTATCGCTCGGGCGGCGAGTTCTGGGCCCCGATCACGGTGCGCTCTCCGGTGGGCGGCGGCATCTACGGTGGCCAGACCCACAGCCAGTCGCCGGAAGGCGTGTTCTCGCATGTCTGCGGCCTGAAGACGGTGATCCCGTCCAACCCCTACGATGCCAAGGGCCTGCTGATCTCGGCCATCGAGGATGA
>JBFKIN010000168.1:0-6020 GCA_041632255.1 Oceanococcus sp.
GCCGGGTCCTGGGTGACCTGGGACTCATTGACCCCGACCCCGCGAATGGTGATGCGCAGCGTCGTTGCGGACAGGGGGAAGGGTTCCACCACCATGCTGGGGACATTGGCGCGCAGATCCTCCAGTCCGCCGATGCCGCGCAGTTCCATCTTTTCCGCGCCGAAGGCTTCGATGGAGATGGGTGTGTCCTGCAGGCTGGAGACCTTGCGCTGGGCTGTCACCAGGATCTCGTCCAGCTGCCCCCTGTCGGCACGTGGCCCTGGCTCGGCCTCGGCCTGCGCCAGCTCCAGAGTTTCCGGTTCCGACTGAGACTGGGCCGTAGCGGCCATGCTCAGCGCGAGCCCCCCCGCCAATCCGACTGCGCGGATCGTTGCGTTCATGTGCTCCCCCTTGTCCGGTGTGCCCTCCGGCCAGAGCCAGTGTCGCACTATTCCGCGCCGGGGTGTGGGCGCGGACCCCGTCCCGCGGGTCCTGCCGGGGCACGGCCCCCGGCGACAGCTCGCGCCCGTCGTCAGACTCGGCGCCGCTGACGGGTGTTTCAGACGGCCTGTTTGCGGGCCGCCCGGCAACTGGCCAGACGCTCCAAGGCCTTGTCAGCTGGTGTTTTTACGCCCTTGCCATACGCTGGCGTATGTGATATTGTGCGACGCAACAATACGCAGGCGAATGGATGTGAAAGCTTCTCTCACAGCACAGGATTGGGCCGCGGCGGCGCTTGACGCCATCGCTGACGGCGGCATTGAAGCCGTGGCAGTGGAGCCGCTGGCGCGAGCACTGGGTGTGACCAAGGGAAGCTTTTACTGGCACTTCGCCAATCGCAAGGCCCTGCTGAAGGCCGCGCTTGAACTGTGGGAGCAGCGCGAGACCACCGAGGTGGTCCGACAGGTCGAGGACATCGCCGATCCGCGGCGACGTCTGCAGCAGGTGTTCCGGGTGGCGAATTCCGGTTTCCGCAACGGGCGGTTGACCGGCATCTTCGCCGCCGCTTCGGCCGATCCCCTGATCGGCCCCGTAGTCGAGCGGGTTGCGAAAAAGCGTCTGGATTTCCTCCAGGACGCCTACGCGGCGCTCGGTTTTCCCAGGAACGAGGCCCGACGCTGGGCCATGTTCGCCTACGCCACGTTCATGGGCACCCTGCAGCTGCGGCGCGATGACGCGACCGCTCTGCCCCGGGGCCGAGTCATGAACGAGTATGTCCGGCTGTGCATGGACACCCTGATTCCGCCCGCCCGGGCTGAGCAGGACACGCACGCAGCCGGCTGATACCGCAGGAGTTAAGCATGAGTATTCTGATCCCGACCCTGAGCGCCATCGCCCTCTTCTGGCTGCTGGCCTGGCGCGGCGCTCGCCTCTGGCAGTGGACGGCGGCTTTCGCCGTGCTGTTTGCCGGCCTCTACGCCGGCGGCTATCTGTCCGCCGCCGCCGCAGGCTGGATCGCCGCAGTCGGTGCGCCCCTGGCCGCCCTGTTCAATCTGGTGCCCGTCCGTCGCGCCCTGGTCACCCGTCCCATCTTCAAGGCCTTCAAGGCCGTGTTGCCGGACATGACCAGCACCGAGCGCGAAGCCCTGGAAGCCGGTGATGTCTGGTGGGAGGCCGAGATGTTTCGTGGCAAGCCGGACTGGGACAAGCTGCTGAGCTTCCAGCGCACCGAGCTCACCGCCGAGGAGCAGAGCTTTCTCGACAACGAGACCGAAACCCTGTGCGCGATGCTGGACGAGTGGCAGGTCGGCAACGACAAGGACCTCCCGGAGGAGGTCTGGAATTACATGCGCGAGCACCGTTTCTTCGCGATGCTGATCAGCAAGGAATGGGGTGGCCTGGGTTTCTCCGCCTACGCGCAGAGCTGTGTGGTGACCAAGATCGCCACCAAGTCGCTGGTCGCTTCGGTGACCGTGATGGTGCCCAATTCGCTCGGTCCGGGCGAGCTGCTGATGCATTACGGCACGCAGGAGCAGAAGGAGGACATGCTGCCCCGCCTGGCGTCCGGCGAATGGATTCCCTGTTTTGGCCTGACCGGACCGGAAGCCGGCTCCGACGCCGGCGCCGTGCCCGACACGGGCGTCGTCTGCATGGGCGAATACGAAGGCGAGCAGGTGCTGGGCATGCGCCTGAACTTTGCCAAGCGCTACATCACCCTGGCGCCGGTCTCCGACCTGATCGGCCTGGCGATCAAGCTGCATGACCCCGAAGGTCTGCTGGGCGACACCTCCCGCAGCGACTACGGCATCACCTGCCTGCTGCTGCCCTCCGACTATCCGGGGGTCGAGATCGGCCGCCGCCACAATCCCTGCAACACGCCATTCATGAACGGCCCGATCAACGGTCGGGACGTCTTCGTGCCGCTGGACTTCATCATCGGCGGCGCTGACAACGCGGGCAAGGGCTGGCGCATGCTGGTCGAGTGCCTGTCCGCCGGTCGTGGCATCTCCCTGCCGGCGCTGGCCAGCGCGGCCTCCAAGTCGGCCTACCGCAGCACCGGCGCCTACGCCCGCATCCGTCGGCAGTTCAAGCTGCCCATCGGTGAGTTCGAGGGGGTGCAGGAGGCCACCGCGCGGATTGGTGGTTACACCTACAAGCTGGAAGCCACCCGTGCGCTGACCGCCTCGGCGGTGGACCACTGTTCGCCCTCGGTGGTGACAGCCATCGCCAAGTTCCACATGACCAACATGATGCGGGTGCTGCTGACCGACGCCATGGACGTGCATGCCGGCCGCGGCGTGATGGCCGGCCCGCGCAACTACCTGCAGGCCTCCTACCAGGCGGTGCCGATCGCCATCACGGTGGAGGGCGCCAACATCCTGACCCGCAGCCTGATGATCTTCGGCCAGGGCGCGATCCGCTGCCATCCTTTCGTCTTTCCGGAGATGGAAGCGGCCCGCCGCGACGACCTGGCGGAGTTCGATCGTCTGCTGTGGGGCCACGTGGGCTACTCGGTCAACCGCGGCGTGCGTGCCTTCACCCTCGGCCTCACCGGTGCGCGCCTGGCGGCCAAGCCGGTTTCGGGGCCGGCCGCGCCGTACTATCAGCAGCTTGAGCGCATGTCCTCGGCCCTGGCCTTCGTGTCCGATGTGACGATGGGCGTGCTGGGTGGCGAGCTGAAGCGCAAGGAGCGCCTGTCCGCCCGCCTGGGGGACATCCTGTCGCAGCTGTACATGGCCTCGGCCACGCTGAAGTACTTCCACGACGAGGGCGCCAATGCCGAGGACATCCCCTACATGCAGTGGGTTCTGGATGACGCCCTGGCGGAAATCCAGCGCGCCTTCGATGACTTCTTCGCCAACTTCCCGAACCGCACGGTCGGTGCCCTGCTCCGCTTCATCGCCTTCCCGCGCGGGCGCAGCTATCGGCCGGCCTCCGATGCGGTGGGCGGTCAGGTGGCCCGCCACATGCTGGCGCCGAGCGCGCTGCGGGACCGCCTGACGGCCGAGTTGTACCTGCGCCGTTCCGAGGACGACCCCATCGGTCTGATGGAACTGACCCTGGAGCGTCTGCTCGACGTGGAGCCGGTCTACAACAAGTTCGTCCGGGCCGTGGCCAAGGGGGCGACACCGCTGAAGTTCACCGTAGAGGAGCAACTGGCCGATCTCGTCGAGCAGCAGTTGCTGTCGCAGGATGAGGCCGATCAGATCATCGCCTACGACGCGCTGCGAACCCAGGCCATCGGTGTCGATGTGTTCGATCACAGCCTCAGCCAAATCGACGACGGCGAGGCGCAACCGGCCCGACGCGCTCGCGCGGCCTGAGCGCGCCCTGTACAGAAAATGCCGGCCTCGTGCCGGCATTTTTCTGTCCATGCCGGGAAGGGCCCGGGCTGGCTAGGTGTAGCTGCGGGTGAACAGCAGGATCAGCGGGGGCAACAGCACCAGAGACAGGGTGTCGTACAGGGTCAGCGCGTCCACCCCATGGCGGCCGTGCAGCCTCCCCGCCAGCACATTGATGGGCCAGTGGGCGATGGCCGCCAGACCCAGCACCCACAGCAGCAGCACGCCCTCAGCCTGCAGTGACAGTCCGGCGCGCTGTTCCAGGGCATTGATCAGGACCAGGGCGCCGACCAGCGTCTGCAGAGGGATGATGAACGCGCCAAAGCGCTCCATGTGCGGCGCCAGCGGCAGGATCAGCGTGACCAGGAACATCCAGTTGAACAGACTGCGCGGATCCACCGGGGCTACGGTGTCCGGCAGCACGGCGGCGGGCAGCAGGGGCGTCGGGTAAATCGCGAACAGGAAGGCGACGATCACCACGGTGCGCAGCGCCGGCAGCAGCGCGTGCTCCGCCAGGAAGTCCCAGGCCCCGGTCAACTGGCGATGAATCCAGAATTCGAGCGGAATCAGCAGCAGGGCGCCGCCGGTGAGGATGATCATGCCCGGAATCATGCGGGCAGTGTATGTCCGACGGGGCCGGAAAGTCTTTGCCAGCTGGCTGGGCTAAGTGGCTCAGTTCTGCAAAAATGGCGATTCAGGCCTGCGTGCCGGGGCGCAGACCGAAAACCTGCGCCGTCCCCCCGTCGGGACCACGTGGCCGGCCCAGGGTCCCCGGATGCATGCAGGCGCGTGCGGGCCGGGCCGGCGAGGCGCCGGTCGCGGCACCACAACAAGGGAACACAGTGAAAGTCACAGTATTCGGCACCGGCTATGTCGGCCTGGTCAGCGGCACCTGTCTGGCCGAAATGGGCCACGAAGTGATCTGCGTCGACGTCGACGAGGACAAGGTCGACCGCCTGAACCGCGGCATCATCCCCATCCATGAGCCGGGACTGGAGCCGATGGTGGTGCGCAACCACAAGCGGGGTGCACTGCAGTTCACCACCGAGGCGGAAAAGGCCGTGCGTTTTGCGGAGCTGATCTTCATCGCGGTGGGCACGCCACCGGATGAGGATGGTTCGGCCGATCTGCAGTACGTGCTGGCGGTGGCCCGCACCATCGGCGAGTGCATGCAGAATCCGAAAATCATTGTCGACAAGTCCACCGTGCCGGTGGGCACGGCCGACAAGGTCAGGGCGGAAGTGTCCCGGGCGCTGGCACAGCGCGAGCTGGACCTGAATTTCGATGTGGTCTCGAATCCGGAATTCCTCAAGGAAGGTGCGGCGGTCGAGGACTTCATGAAGCCCGACCGCATCGTTGTCGGCACCGATTCGGAGCGCGCCGCCAAGGTCATGCGCCAGCTCTATGCGCCGATATCCCGCCAGCGCGAGAAGGTGATCGTGATGGACATCCGCTCTGCCGAGCTGACCAAGTACGCGGCCAATGCGCTGCTGGCCACCAAGATCAGCTTCATGAACGATGTGGCCAATCTGGCCGACCGCCTGGGCGCGGATGTCGAAGCGGTGCGCCGGGGCATCGGGTCCGATCATCGCATCGGTTACCACTTCATCTTTCCCGGCTGCGGCTACGGGGGCTCCTGTTTCCCCAAGGATGTGCAGGCCCTGGAGCGAACAGGCCGCGAGGCGGGCTATTCCAGCAGCCTGCTGGCCGCTGTCGAAGCCACCAATGTGCGGCAGAAGCAGAGCCTGTTCGAGAAGCTGAGCGCGCACTTCGGGGGCGAACTGGCGGGACGCACGATCGCGGTCTGGGGCCTGTCCTTC
This sequence comes from Oceanococcus sp., assembly GCA_041632255.1. Lineage (GTDB taxonomy): Bacteria > Pseudomonadota > Gammaproteobacteria > Nevskiales > Oceanococcaceae > Oceanococcus. The sequence goes on from JBFKIN010000168.1 coordinate 5,582, forward strand.
AAGCCCAACACCGACGACATGCGGGAAGCGCCCAGCCGGACCCTGATGGAGTCGGTCTGGGAGGCGGGTGGCCGGGTGCAGGCCTATGACCCCGCGGCGATGGATGAAACCCGCCGCATCTACGGCGTGCGCCAGGACCTGGTCCTGGCGGCTTCGGCCCTGGATGCGCTGGCCGGCGCCGACGCCCTGGTCATCTGTACCGAGTGGACGGAGTTCCGGGCGCCGAACTATTCGGGCCTGCGCCAGGCCCTGCGCCAGCCGGTCATCGTTGACGGCCGCAACCTCTGGGACCCGGCGGAGGTCGCCGAGCAGGGCTTCCACTACTACTGCATCGGCCGGCCCTACCGCGAGCCGGCGGCGCAGGCGCCCGCTACTTGACGGACATCATCGTGATCGCCACCAGGCGCTTCTCGAAGTTGGTGTAGGGCGGCGCCAGCCA
>JBFKIN010000169.1:0-5970 GCA_041632255.1 Oceanococcus sp.
CCTCACGGACGGCGCGGGCTCAGCAGACCATCCGGCGACAATGCGCCCTGACAGCCCCGGACTGGACGGCTGCCCCCATCGGCGCTGGAGCGATTCGGCCCTGTTCAGCAGGGTTTCGAGACCAACCGGCTCACCCAAACGAGAACCGGGCGGGACAGCAACCCGCCCTGCCCTGATAGGCGACCGGCGCCGGGGGGCTCACACGGCAGGCGGGAACTCCGCGAAGCGAAGCCAGAATGCGGTGATCGCCTCCATCAGCTGAATGAGTTCATCCAGATCGGCCGGCTTGGTAATGAAGGCGTTGGCGTGCAGGTCATAGCAGCCCGCGACATCATGCGCGGCGTTGGAGGTGGACATCACGATGACGGGAATCCGGCGCAGCGTCGGATTCTGCTTCATGGCCGCCAGGACCTCGCGGCCCGTGGTGCCGGGCAGGTGCAGGTCCAGCAGCACCAGATCCGGCCTCGCACAGTCCGCGTGATCGGCCTCACGCCGCAACATCGCCAGGGCCTGGTCGCCATTACGCGCCACGCTAAGGTTGAAGCTCACGCTGGACTCCCCGAAGATCTCCTCGGCAAGACGGATGTCAGCCATGTTGTCTTCTACCAGCAGAATTTCCGCCTTCTTTTGCATCGCGTACCCTCAATCCCATCACGATTCTAACCGCAAGGCGGGAACCCCACCACGGGGTCTCATCCGACTCGCGGGGGCCGGTCCATGGCCTGTCACCGCCAAGCAACCGCATCTCCCGGACCCTCGCCGGCGATCTGCCCGACGGTCTCCGACTATGATCCGCCCCCTGCTTCGTCTATCTTTGCACTGTATCGCTGTCATCGCGAAGCCGCGGCGGCAGATTCGATCTTTCCGGCAAACGAGGCAGGCGCAAAATGCACGGAGTCATACACGGCGAGTTGAAGAAATATGTGGTGTCCCGCATGGGCGCGGACGCATGGAATGCGCTGGTCAAGGAAGCTGGCCTGCAGGGACGGGTCCACGAGCCCAATAAGGCTTACCCGGATGAGGACGCGCTGGCCCTCGTGCAGGCCGCCGTCAAGATCACCGGACAGGATGCCAACGCGATTCTCGAGGACTTTGGTGAATTCCTGGCCCCTGATCTGATGCATCTGTATCGCGCGCATGTGGATCCCGCGTGGCGCACGCTGGACCTGCTTGAATTCACGGAGTCCACCATCCATCGGGTGGTCCGCTCGGCCAGTCCCGAAGCCACACCACCGCGGCTGGACGTCAAGCGGGTGAATCGGGAACGGGTCACCATCCGCTACCAGTCAGCGCGCAAAATGTGCGCCGTGGCCAAAGGCATCATCAAGGGCACGGCCAAGCACTATCAGGAATCCGTCGAAATCCGCGAACCGCGCTGCATGCATCGGGGCGACGCGGCCTGCGAAATCGAGGTGACCCTGTCTTGAGCCTCCCGGCAGGCCATTGCCAGCTGGCCGGCGGCCGGGGCTCATGAGCCAAACACTGCCGGCGGATCCCGCCAGCGCGCTGCTGGTGGTGGCCCATGAAGCCCTTTATCTGACCGATCTGGAGGGCAACATCTGCTACTGGTCGCCATCCGCCGAGCAGATGTTCGGGTTTGACGCCGAGCGCGCCCTGGGCAGTGACGCCTGCGCATTGCTGTGCACGGATGATGATCAGACCGTGGCGCGCAGCGCCGTCGAGGAGGCCGCCGGAACCGGCTACGCCTTTGCCGAACTGGGGCGTCGCACCGCAGCGGGCGGCCAGCTCGTCACCCGCGTCTCGCTGCGGCGGGTGGATGAACAGGATGGCGCCTGGCTGGCCGTGTCCGAGCAGGACCTGACCGACATCCAGCGCGCCGAGCAGCAGCTGTTCCAGGAATTGCAGCGATCGGAAACCGCACGGGAACTGTTCAGGAACGTGCTGGACAGCGCCCGCGACATCGGTATCGTCGCGGTCGAAGCCGATGGTTCCATATCGCTCTGGAGCTCTGGCGCCGAACGCCTGTTCGCCTGCCGCAGGGCAGATATCTGCGGCCCCGATGGCGCCCGACTGCTGGAAGGGCTGACCATGCCGGACGCGGTGCCCCTGCCCAGGGCCTTCCAGCTGGCCAGCGAGCAGGGCAGCTATGAAGCGGATTTCCAGGCCTGCACCAAGGGCAAGCGCCCCTTTTCCGCGAGCATCTCGGCCAGGCCGCGATTCAACCGCTACGGCGAACCCGACGGGGTGATCGCGGTCATCCAGGATCTGACCCTGCGGATGGAAACGCTGATCGAACGGGATGAGGCTCTGAAGGAGGCTCGTGCGGCGCGCGAGGCCGCTCTGTCAGCGGCCAAGACCAAGTCCGAATTCCTGGCCAACATGAGCCACGAGATCCGCACGCCCATGAACGCCGTGCTCGGCATGCTGCAGCTCATGATGCGCACCGACCTGAATCGCAAGCAGTTGGATTACGCGGGCAAGGCCGAAAGTGCGGCCCGGGATCTGCTGCATATCATCGACGACATCCTGGACTTTTCGAAAATCGAGGCGGGCCGGCTGAGTCTGGAGCAACAACCCTTTGCACTCGGAAGCCTGCTCAAGGACGTGGGCGTCATTCTCGGCGCGAACATCGGGGACAAGAGCGTCGAAGTCCTGTTCAAGGTCGACCCTGCCCTGCCCGAAGCCATCGTCGGAGACGTGCATCGTCTGAAGCAGGTGCTGATCAACCTCAGCGGCAATGCATTGAAATTCACCGAGACCGGAGAAGTCGTCCTGTCCGTTGACGCGGTCCGTGACAGCCGGGACCGTGAAGCGGTCCGGTTCAGCGTGCGCGATACCGGTATCGGCATGACACCAACCCAGCAGGAGAGACTGTTCAAGGCATTTTCCCAGGCTGATGCCGGCACCACCCGCCGTTTCGGCGGAACCGGACTCGGACTGGTGATCTGCCAGAGACTGGTGCGGCTGATGGGCGGCGACATCGCGCTGCATAGCGAGGCGGGCGTCGGCAGCACCTTTTCCTTCGAGATCCCTCTGGAAGCCGCGGAACCTTCGTCATTGCCGGGTTCACGCCGGCAGGGCGGCCGCGATCTGGGCGACCTGCGGGTGCTGATCGTCGACGACAACGAAATGGCCAGGGAGATCATTGCGGAACTGGCCAAGTCTCTGGGCTGGCGGACCACGGTCGCAGCCAGTGGTGGCGAGGCGCTGCAATGCGTGCAGCAGGCGCTGGAAAGCGGCGAGTCCTTCGATATCGCCTTCGTGGACTGGGCCATGCCGGGCCTGGATGGCTGGGAAACCATCCGCATGATGAAAAACCTGGACGGTCAGCGCGTCTTGTCCACAGCGGTCATCATGGTGACGGCGCATTCACGCGAGGCCATGGAGCACCAGCGCGGCAACGAGAAAGATCTGGTGGCGGATTTCCTCGTCAAGCCCGTGACCGCCTCCGACCTGTTCGAGGCGGTCGTGAACTGTCTGGATGGCGGCGAAAGCCCCGTCCATGAGCCAACGGGCGGCGAAAAGCGCCTGCAGGGCCTGTGCGTCCTCGTAGTGGAGGACAACCCGAACAACCAGCAGATCGCCATTGAACTGCTGGAGTATGAAGGCGCGGATGTCGTGCTGGCGGCCAATGGCGAGGAGGGTGTCGAGGCCGTCAGAGCCGAGCCGGATCGCTACGATGTGGTTCTGATGGATGTGCAGATGCCGGTGATGGATGGCTACACCGCAACACGGAAGATTCGCGCGGAACTAAAGATCAAGGACCTGCCGATCGTGGCGATGACCGCCAATGTCATGCAGGCCGATCGTGATGCCAGCGCCGAAGCGGGCATGAATGCGCATATCGGCAAACCCTATGATGTGGAAACCGTGGTGCAGACACTGCGCGACCTCTGCGGCCGCGTACCCATCGCGGCTGCTGCGGACGGCACGGCAACGCAGGATGAAGTCCTGCCTGGATCACCCCAGGGATTCGATTTTGCCAGCGCCTTTGGCCGGCTCGGGCGCAATGCCGGCCTCTACGCCAGCCAGGCCCGCTCATTTGCGGCGCGGGTCGAAATCGACCTGGAGCGGATTCGGGAGCTGCTGAACGCTGGCGACATCGATGCCGCGAAACGCGATCTGCATACCCTCAAGGGCCTCTCCGCCACCCTGGGCGCGATGGCGCTGGCCAACCAGTTCAAGGTCATCGAAAGGCAAGTCCACGAAGACGCATCCGATAACGCGGCCATGGATCAGCAGTGGGGGGTGGCCAGGGCGCTGGGCAAGGAGGCGGTCACCGAATTGCTGGCGCTGGCATCGACCCTGGAAGAGACGGTTGCCGGGGCAACGGACAAGGCGATGCCATCACCCGCCCCCGACCACCTGACGGACCTCATCGCGGAGCTGGAGGAGCTGATTGAGCAGAGCAACATGCGTGCGCTGGAGGTTTTCTCCCAACTGCGGTCCCTGGCCGCGGAAAAACACCCCAGGCCGGTCGCAGCGCTTGGCGCCGCGCTCGAATCGCTGGACTTTCCTGCGGCGGCCCAGCCCCTGCGGGAACTGAAGATGGCGCTGTCATGAGCAACGACGAAACCGTCAAGCCAGACGCGTTGGCCGGCCCGGTCACCCTGCCGCAGAGGCCGAAGCTGCTGATCGTCGACGATCAGCCGCTGAACGTGCAGACCCTGTACCAGGTGTTCCACGACCACTGCGAAGTCATCGTCGCCACCAGCGGTGCGCGGGCCCTGGAGCTGGCTGAAGAGCAGCAACCGGATCTGGTCCTGCTGGATGTGGTCATGCCGGAAATGGACGGATTCGAGGTGTGCCGCCGCCTCAAGGCCGACAGCAGCACCAAGGAAATTCCGATCCTCTTCGTCACAGCCCAGGACAACCCCGAGGATGAGACACGCGGACTGGAACTCGGCGCGGTCGATTTCATCACCAAGCCGATCAATCCGGCCGTGGTCAAAGCCAGGGTTCGCACCCAACTGACGCTCAAGGCGCAGGCTGATTTCCTGCGCTCGCTGGCCTTCCTGGACGGTCTCACGGGCATCCCCAACAGACGCCATTTCAACCAGCGCCTGGACTCGGAATGGCGCGCCTGTCAGCGCTCCGGCCGACCCCTGAGCCTGATCATGATCGATGTCGACTACTTCAAGTTCTACAACGATCACTATGGCCATGAAGCCGGAGACGACTGCCTGAAGGCGGTGGCGAGAGCCCTCAGACAGCTCGCCTCGAGAGGGCGAGATCTGGTGGCCCGCTTTGGCGGAGAGGAGTTCGTCGCCCTGCTGCCTGAGTGCGATCTGGAGGGGGCACGGGAGATGGCCGAAAACATCCGCGCGGCCATCGAATCCATGGCCGTCACGCATGAAGCCTCCCATGTATCCGGCGTGGTGACCGCCAGCGTGGGCGCCGCCGTGACCGTGCCCCGCGAGGGGAATCAGCCGCGGGCGCTGCTCGCCGCGGCGGACCAGCAGTTGTATGCGGCGAAGCGCGACGGCCGCAACCGGGTGGCCGCGCAGCAACTGGAAGACGCTCCGCCTGCCGCATAGCACCATGGCCGCGCCAGCATCCCCGGCAGGCAACGGCCAGGACGTGAACGCCGCAGGCACTGCTGCCGGCAGCAGGACCAGAGCATCGGCCGGCCCCATGGCCGCATCCCCGCTGGCGCGCAGGCCGCTCGTCCCGGCTGGAGGGCACCACCCGTCGCGTCTGCACGACCCGGCCCTGACGCTGCCAACGGCTGGCGACTCCCGCACGCTGGTGAGTGCTCGGCAACAGGAGGATAATCCCAGGATTTACGGCAGGACCATGCACCAATGCGGCTAGCAAGGCGAACCGCTCGGAAAGGCCGATGGCTGCTGGCGCTGGCCGGCGCCCTGTTGTCCGTGTCTGCCCGGTCCGAACCCGCAGTCGAGATCGTCGAACTGGCCACCCTCGACTGGCCCCCCTATATCGGCCGGGAACTGCCGGACAACGGGCCCGTCCACAGCATCGTCAGTCAGGCCCTGGCGCGCGCCGGGC
>JBFKIN010000170.1:0-5962 GCA_041632255.1 Oceanococcus sp.
CGGTTCTTGGTCCGACCCACATCGGATTCGTTGCTGGCAATCGGTTCCCGCTCTCCACGCCCTTCGGTCCGCACCCGTTCGTGCAGAACACCGCGGCTGGTGAGGTAGCTGGATACGGTATTGGCCCGGCGCTGTGACAGGCCCATGTTGTACTCGTCACTGCCCACCGAGTCGGTATGGCCAACGATGTGGATCACCGTCTTGTCGTAGTCCTTGAGCACATCCGCGATCTTGCCGAAAGTCGCCAGCGCCTGCTGGCTGAGATCGGACTTGCCGAACGCAAAGCTGGCATCGGAGGCCACCCCGACCTTCAGCGCGTCACCGGCGAGCCGGGTGATGTTGAGTTCCTTGCGGGCCGCTTCGGCCGCGAGTTCGCGTTCCAGTTCGGCCTGCTGCTTGTCCATGTAGCCGCCCACCGCGCCACCGGCGATCGCGCCAACCACGGCCCCGATGTATCGGCCCTTGTCACCATCGACCTGGTGCCCGGCGACTGCGCCGATCAGCGCGCCGACGGCCGCACCGGTCTTGGCCCGACGATTCGGGTCATCGGCCGCGCACCCCACCAGGGCCACACTGAGTGCCGCAACACCCGCCACTTTCCAGGTCATAAGTCTCTCCACTGTGATGATTCGGATCCGGCCTTGCCCCCTAAGAGTGAGCGATGGGCCAGAGGTTCAAAATCGATTTTACGCTCCTGCGCATCGGCGCGGACGAGCCGCACCTTCATCTGGTCACCGAGGCGGTACATCACGCCGCTGCGGTCTCCGCGGAGCCGGTGCAAGGTGGGCTCGTGCACGAAGTAATCGCGACCCAGGCTGGAGATATGGACCAGCCCGGAAGCGCGATACGCATCCAGTTCCACGAACAGGCCGAAGTTCGTGACCCCGACGATCTCGCCGGTGAACTCCTGACCCACCATGCCGGCCAGGAATTCGCACTTGAGCGCCTCGATGACGCTCCAGCTGGCCTGATCCGCCCGCCGTTCGCGATCCGAGCAATGTGCGCCGAGTTTCTCCATTGCATCAAACGACCAGGGCGCCTGTTCGTTGACAGCTTCGGCCTGCAGCCGCCACTTGATCGCCCGATGCACCATCAGATCCGGGTAGCGCCGGATCGGCGAGGTGAAGTGCGCGTAGTCCGCCAGCGCCAGGCCGAAATGGCCTTCCATCGCCGGCGAATACTGCGCCTGGCTGAGCGTGCGCAGCAAGGCACCTTGGACCAGGGTAGCCTGAGGCGTACCGGCTACGGCCTGCAGCACGGCCTGGTAGTGCTCAGGCCCCGGGGCCTGCCGCCCACCCAGGACCAGACCCCATTCGGCCAGGAACCGGCGGAAATCGGCCAGGCTGTCCAGCGGAGGCGCAGGATGAATCCGATTCAGGCTGTGCAGCTTGTGGCGACGCAGGTAACGTGCCGCGGCCACGTTCGCCATGATCATGCACTCTTCGATCATCCGGTGAGCCACATTGCGCTGCAGTGGCCGGATGTCCTGCAGACAGCCGTCATCGCCGACGTCGAAAAAGACTTCCCGGCCTTCGAAATCGAGCGCCCCGCGCTCCTGGCGCGCGGCGTGCAGGACCTCGAACAGACCATGCAGGACTTTCAGCGATCCGGCCTGCGGATGCGCCTCCCCCTGATTCAGCACCCGGGCGACATCGTCGTAAATCAGCCGTGCCCGTGAGCGAATCAGGCCAGGGAAGAATTTCGAGGAACGCAGCTGTCCGTCATGGTCGATGAGCATTTCGCAGATCAGTGCGTGGCGATCCTCATCCGGCCGCAGCGAACACAGGTCATCCGATAGCGCCGGAGGCAGCATCGGGATTACCCGGCCGGGGAAATAGATCGAAGTGCCTCTCTCCCGCGCCTCCTCGTCCAGCGCGCTGCCGGGCGTCACGTACCGGGACACATCCGCGATCGCCACCCACAGGCGCCAACCCTTGGCCGTGGCCACAGCGTGCACCGCGTCGTCGAAATCCTTCGCGTCCGCGCCATCGATCGTGACAAATTCGATGTTGCGGCAATCCCGGCAGTCTGCGGTCAGCGCCGGCCGCTGGACATCGCGCAATTCGGCGATCACTGCCGGTGGAAATTCGCGGGGCAGGCCGAACTCGGTGATCGCGATATCGATGCGGGTGGCCACATTCATGGTGCTGCCCAGAACGTCCTCCACCGCCGCCATCGGCTGCAGGTCCCTTTCGGGCTGCCGCGTGATACGCACGCGCACCAGTTCGCCATTCCGCGCGCCGCCTCGTCGGTCCGGCGGAATCAGCACCTGATGAGTGGTCTGCGGATTGTCCGGGACGACCCAGCTGACCCCGGCCTCTTCGTGATAGCGCCCCGCCAGCTCCTGCGTATTGCGCTCCAGCACATCGACGATGGAGACCTTCTCGCGACCACGCCGATCCGCTCCGGCAGGTCGCGCGAGCACCACGTCGCCCGGAAAAACCAGGCTCATCTGCCTTGGTGGCAGAAAGGCATCGGGAGGCCCCTGCTCGGTCCTCAGGAAACCGTAGCCGTCGGCATGACCCATGACGCGTCCGCGCAGGAGCTGCATCTCCTGCACCAGACCGTAATCGCCGTTGCGGTTGATCAGCACGGTGCCTGCGCTGACCAACTCCTCCAGCAGCGGCGTCACCTGTCGCTTTTCCGCCTTGCCGGCGACGCTCAGGCGCTCGCACAATGCGCGGAAACTCAGGGGCTGACCAGCGCGTTTGAGCTGCTCAAGTATTGATTGTTGCGTAAATTTTTGTGGCATTCGCCCTCATTGGCTTGACAGGCTCGTCAGCATCATTAGTATGGCGCGGCCTCGCCGAGGTGGCGGAACTGGTAGACGCGCTAGATTCAGGTTCTAGTGGGGGAAACCCCGTGGAGGTTCAAGTCCTCTTCTCGGCACCATCATACAGCCCGCAGTCCATTGGACTGCGGGCTTTTTTGTGGGCGATGGACTGAAAGTTGGTCCCGGGGCGCTGCCGCAGGCCCCGCCGCCGGCCTCAGGCCAGCGGGTCCTTGAGGATGATGGTATCCCGACGATCCGGCCCGGTTGAGACGATCTCGATCGGCGCGCCGACCAGGCTTTCCAGCCGACGCAGATAGTTGCGGGCATTCTCGGGCAGAGCGTCGTAATCGCGCACGCCGACCGTGGAATCCGTCCAACCCGGCATCTCCTCGTAGATCGGCTCGCAAACAGCCAGAGCTTCGGCTCCTACCGGCAGGGTCTGGGTCTCCTTGCCATTCACCCGGTAGCCGACGCAGATACGAATGCTGGCCAGCCCGTCGAGCACATCCAGCTTGGTGATGCACAGCCCGCTGATGCTGTTGTTGAACACCGAACGACGCAAGGCCACGGCGTCAAACCACCCGCAGCGCCGGGCGCGGCCTGTGGTCGCACCCACCTCGCCTCCGCGCACGGCGAGATGGCCGCCGATCTCGTCATGCAGTTCCGTGGGAAACGGACCCGACCCGACCCGGGTGGTGTAGGCCTTGACGATACCCAGCACATGGTCGAAGTTCAGCGGCCCGACGCCGGTGCCCGTGGCTGCGCCACCGGCCGTCGTGTTGCTGGAGGTGACATACGGGTAGGTGCCATGATCGACGTCCAGCAGGGCGCCCTGGGCGCCTTCGAACAGGATGTCGCCGCCGGCCTCCTGCACCTCGCGCAGGATCTCCGTCACGTCCGCCATCATGGGCCCCAGCCATTCGGCATAGCCCAGGCACTGATCCAGGGTGGCCTGGAAATCCACCGGCTCGCTCTTGAAATAGTGCTGCAGCACAAAGTTGTGGAAATCCAGGACCTCGCCGAGCTTGGCCGCCAGACGTTCGCGATGCAGCAGGTCATCCACGCGCAGCGCACGGCGGGCGACCTTGTCTTCGTAGGCCGGACCGATGCCCCGTCCCGTGGTGCCGATCTTGGCGTCGCCCCGCGCCAGTTCACGGGCCTGATCCAGGCGCACGTGATAGGGCAGGATCAGAGGACAGGCCGGCGAGATGCGCAAGCGCTCAGCCACTGGCACGCCCAGCTCCTCCAGACCCCGCATCTCCTCCAGTAGCGCCGCCGGGGACACCACCACGCCGTTGCCGATAAGACAGGCGACCTTTTCCCGCAGGATGCCCGACGGAATCAGGTGCAACACCGTTTTACGCCCGTCGATCACCAGGGTATGACCGGCGTTGTGACCGCCCTGGAAGCGGACCACGGCAGCACAGTTCTCCGTCAGCAGATCGACGATCTTGCCCTTGCCTTCGTCGCCCCACTGGCTGCCGATGACTACGATACGCTTGCCCATTGTTCAGTCCTGTTGCTGGCTCGTGCGCCCGCTCAGCTGCAGCAGCTGATTGAGGTCCGCACTGAATCCGGTGGCGGGGCGATCGGCCCCGAAGTCGGCGCCCACGCCGTTGTAACGGCCGCCTCGCGCCAATTCCCGGCCATGACCGGGCTGATAGGCGGCGAAAACGACGCCGGTCTGATACCGATAACCGCGCAGTTCCGCCAGATCGATGTGCAGTGGCAGCGTCGGCAGCGCCGCATGCAGGCTGCCACACAGCGCATCCAGATTGTCGAGCGCCTGCAGCAACGGCTGGCGGTTGGCAAAGCGCTCGCGCGCACTGGCCAGAACCTCCAGCCCGCCATGCAGGGTGCACAAAGCGACCAATTGTCCGGCCTGCGCCTCCGCGATGCCGCGCGCGGCGCACCAGGCGGCCAGATCACCCGTCGCCTTGATCTGCAGCAGGTCGAAGGCGGCCTGCTCGTCTTCGGGCGTGAGAGACAATTCGGCCGCCAGGGCGCGGAAGATGCCGACATGACCGATATCCAGGTGCGGCCGGGCGATGCCGCAACTGTCCAGAATGGCCAGCATCAGGCGAATGATTTCATCATCGGCCGCGACGCTGTCATCGCCGAACAATTCCGCGCCGAGCTGGCGCAGGCAGCGCGCGCCGCCGGGCACGTCCGGACGGGTGCGGACCACCGTGCCGAGATAACACAGACGAGAACTGCCCCGGGCACTCAGATGGCGCCGCGCATCGATACGCGCGGCCTGCGGCGTGATATCCGCCCGTAACGCGAGCTGCCGCCCACTGAGCTGATCCGTGAGCCGGAAGGTCAGCAGATCCAATTCCGATCCGACCCCCGAAAGCAGCGCCTCGGCATGCTCGATCAACGGCGGCAGGATCAGCTCGTAGCGCCAGTCTCGAAAGGTATCCAGTACCCGGCGCCGGATATCCTCCAGCAACCAGCCCTGCGGAGGCAGGATTTCCTCGACGCCCTCGGGCAACAGCCATTGCATAGTCAGTGACCTGTGATGTGATGCGCTACTTCAGCAGTTGCAGCGCAACCAGGCCCAGCAGCATGCTGACCAGGCCTATCGTGCGCAACGTGCGCTCGTTGACGTGGGCCATACGCATCATGGTCACGCGCCAGCGCCGCGGGGCCAGAAACGGCCCCATGCCCTCGATCACCAGGACCAGGGCCAGCGCGCGCCACAAGTCGTCCCACATCAGGCGTTTACTTGGGCTTCTTGAAATACTGGAACAGTTCCGAATCGGGCTCCAGGACCAGCATGTCACCGCTGCCTGACAGGGCATTGCGGTAGACCTCCAGGCTGCGGTAGAAACGATAGAATTCCTCGTTCTGTCCGTATGCCCGGGCATAGATGTCGGCCGATTTCGCATCGCCGGCGCCACGGGTTTCCTCGGCCTCACGATAGGCGTTGGCCAGGATCACTTCCCGCTCGCGATCGGCCTCGGCACGGATGCCTTCGCCCGCCTCGCTACCGCGGGCACGCAGATCGGCTGCCACGCGCAACCGCTCGGCGCGCATGCGGTCGTAGACCGACTCGCTCACGGTGTCCGGCAGGTCGATGCGCTTGACCCGCACGTCGACCAGCTCGATCCCCAGTTCCTCCACGCGCACGGATGATTCACGCTGCAGGGACTCGACGATCTCCCGACGCTCGCCCGAAACGGCCTC
>JBFKIN010000171.1:0-5941 GCA_041632255.1 Oceanococcus sp.
GAGGGTGCACAGCACCTGGGCAGCGAAGGCTTCGTGGATCTCAAAGAAGTCGATGTCGTCAAAGGACAGGCCCAGGCGATCCAGCATGCGCGGCACGGCCTGGGCCGGCGCCATCAGCAGGCCTTCGGCGCCGCGCACGAACTTGTCGCTGCTCTCATTGGCCTTGACGAAGTCCACCGCGGCAGTCTCGCCGGTGACGAACCAGGCCTGTACCTTCAGCTTGTTCTTCTTGGCGTAGTCTTCCGAGCACAGGAATACGGCGGCGGCGCCGTCGGTCAGCGGGGTGGAATTCGCCGCGGTCAGGGTGGCGGCCTCGGACTTGGAGAAGCAGGGCTTCAGCGTGGCCAGCTTTTCCAGGGTGGAGTCGGGGCGCAGGTTGTTGTCGCGCTGCACGCCGTTGCAGGGGAAAACCAGATCGTCGAAGAAGCCGGCGTCGTAGGCTGCGGCGGCCTTCTTGTGACTTTCGTAGGCCAGCTGATCCTGATCGGCGCGAGCGATGTCCCAGGCCTGGGCCATGTCTTCGCAGCTCTGGCCCATGGACTTGCCGGTGCGTTTTTCAGCGTTCTGGGGGATTTTCGGCACGATGTGCTTGGGCCGGATCTTGGCGATTGCCTTGGCCCGCTCGGCGCCGGTGCGGGCGCGGTTCACTTCCATGAAGATCCTGCGCAGGCCTTCGTTGACGCCCACCGGAGCGTCGGAAGTGGTGTCCACGCCCGCGGCGATGCCGGATTCGATCTGGCCCAGCGCGATCTTGTTGGCCACCGCCATGACGGTTTCCAGCGAGGTGCCGCAGTACTGGCCGACATCGTAAGCTGGGGTGTTGTTGGCCAGCTTGGATTCCAGCACGGCCTCGCGGGTCATGGTGTCGGACGGATCCAGCTTCAGCACGGTGCCGGCAGCGACTTCACCGAGCGTCTTGCCGGCCAGCTTGTACTTGTCCGCCAGTGCATTGAGGGCGGCCGTCAGCATCTCATGATTGGACAGCTTGGCGTAGGCCGTATTGGACCGGCAGAAGGGAATCCGGGCGCCGCCGACGATGGCGACCTTGCGAACGCTAGTCATACTGATGTGCTCCGATGAAGGGTTTGCGCTGCAGTGCACAAATGTGCGCAAACCCTACGGGATTTGCGCACCCGAAGCAAGCACAACATACGTTTGCGTATGGGGGCGGATTGCGCGCCGGGCCGGCCGATCGCCGTGAGCGGGCGGCGTCGCCCGCCACCCCCCTGGCGCCGGGCGACAGCTGCCATCGGCTGGCCCGGCGTTGCGAGACAGAATTTTTTTCAGAAAGCCCTTGAAAGGCCCCGGGTCAGCCCCATCTTGGCACTCTCTTGGGGAGAGTGCTAAATACCCCGCGTACGGAAAAATACAGGAAAAATTCTTGTATTTCATGAATTTATAGTTCTTCGTTAGGAGATCAAGAAGATGAGTTTGCGTCCTCTGCACGATCGCGTGATCGTCAAGCGCCTGGAAGAAGAAACGAAGTCGCCGGGCGGCATCGTGATTCCGGATACCGCCGCCGAAAAGCCGTCGCGTGGTGAAGTGCTCGCCATCGGCAATGGCAAGCTGCAGGACAACGGCGAACTGCGCCCGCTGGACGTGAAGGTCGGCGACAAGGTGCTGTTCGGCAAGTACTCCGGCAACGAAGTGAAGGTCGACGGCCAGGAACTCCTGGTCATGCGCGAAGACGACATCATGGCCGTTATCGAGTAATCGCCGGGCGATCACTCCACATACCGAATTCATACGACATTAGGAAACGAAAATGGCTGCGAAAGAAGTCAAATTCTCCGACGGCGCCCGGCAGAAAATGCTCAAAGGCGTCAACACCCTGGCCAATGCGGTCAAGGTGACCCTCGGCCCGAAAGGCCGCAACGTGATCCTGGACAAGTCCTTCGGCGCGCCGACCGTGACCAAGGACGGTGTGTCCGTGGCCAAGGAAATCGAACTGGAAGACAAGTTCGAGAACATGGGCGCCCAGCTGGTGAAGGAAGTCGCCTCCAAGACCTCCGACATCGCCGGTGACGGCACCACCACCGCGACGGTGCTGGCCCAGGCCATCCTGCGCGAAGGCATCAAGGCCGTGTCCGCCGGCATGAACCCGATGGACCTCAAGCGCGGCATCGACAAGGCCGTGGTTGCGGCGGTCGAGGAACTGCACAAGCTGTCCAAGCCCTGTGACGACTCCAAGTCGATCGCCCAGGTCGGCACCATCTCCGCCAACTCCGATTCCGTGATCGGCGACAAGATTGCCGAAGCCATGGAAAAGGTCGGCAAGGAAGGCGTGATCACGGTGGAAGAAGGCTCGGGTCTGGAAGACGAGCTGGAAGTCGTGGAAGGCATGCAGTTCGACCGCGGCTACCTGTCGCCGTACTTCGTGACCGACCAGCAGGCCATGCAGGTGGAACTGGAAAACCCGCTGATCCTGCTGCACGACAAGAAGATCTCCAACATCCGCGACATGCTGCCGCTGCTGGAAGGCGCGGCCAAGTCCAGCCGTCCGCTGCTGATCATCGCCGAAGACGTCGAGGGCGAAGCCCTGGCGACCCTGGTGGTCAACAACATGCGTGGCATCGTCAAGGTCTGCGCGGTCAAGGCGCCGGGCTTCGGTGACCGCCGCAAGGCCATGCTGGAAGACATCGCCACCCTGACCGGCGGCACGGTCATCTCCGAGGAGATGGGCATGCAGCTGGAAAAGGCCACCCTGGACATGCTGGGTCAGGCCAAGAAGGTGCAGGTCACCAAGGAAAACACCACCATCGTGGACGGCGCCGGTTCCTCCGAAGCCATCCAGGGCCGCATCAGCAGCATCCGCTCGCAGATCGAGGAAGCCACCTCCGACTACGATCGTGAGAAGCTGCAGGAGCGCGTGGCCAAGCTGGCTGGCGGTGTGGCCGTGATCAAGGTTGGCGCTGCCACCGAAGTCGAGATGAAGGAAAAGAAGGCCCGTGTCGAAGACGCGCTGCACGCGACCCGTGCCGCCGTCGAAGAAGGCGTGGTGCCGGGCGGTGGCACGGCCCTGATCCGCTGCCTGAACGTGCTGAAGGCCCTGGAAGGCTCCAATGCCGACCAGAACGCGGGCATCGCCATCCTGCGCCGCGCCATCGAGGAGCCGCTGCGTCAGATCGTCAGCAACTCCGGTGCGGAAGCCTCGGTGGTGGTTGACCACGTCTCCGGCAAGGACGGCAACTATGGCTACAACGCTGCTTCGGGCGAATACGGTGACATGATCGAAATGGGTATTCTCGACCCGACCAAGGTCACCCGTTCCGCACTGCAGAACGCGGCCTCCATCTCCGGTCTGATGATCACGACCGAAGCTATGGTCGCCGAACTGCCGAAGGACGAGCCGGCACCGGCCATGCCTGGCGGCATGGGCGGCATGGAAGGCATGATGTAATTCGGGTTCGCACCCGTTTCCGAAAGGCCCCGCACTGCGGGGCCTTTTTCTTTGTGGCGTCAAAAACAGGGCAGCCGCAGACGCCGTGATGTGAAACAATCCGGGCATGGATGCGAAAAAACTGCAAAATCCGCTACTGGCCCTGCGCTTGAGCATTTTCCTGGTCATGCTGATCTGGACCCTGGACAAGTTCCTCAATCCGGGGCACGGGGTCCAGGTCTTCGAGCATTTCTACTTTATCGGAGGGCTGGGCGAGAGCGTGATTGTCGCCATCGGCGTCGTCGAGCTCGGTCTGATTGCCGCGTTCGTGGCTGGCTGGAAGAAAACCTGGACCTACGGTGCGGTCCTGCTGCTGCACGGGGTGTCGACCCTTTCGTCCTGGCAGGTCTACCTCGATCCCATTGGGCAGCCAAATATCCTGTTCTGGGCTGCCTGGCCCATGCTCGCGGCCTGCTGGGCGCTGTTTGCGCTGCGCGAGTACGACACCCGCTGGACCCTCTGAGCCGCTTCATCCGGGCGTGGGCGTTTCGCGGGACAGGGAACGGGCCGGCTGGCTTTTGCGTGTTCATGGCCAATCTTCCGGACCCGGCGGCCGTTCTTGAAAATCACAATCCCCTCCCTGATTCTTCTGCTTGCCTCTGGTCTGGTGGCCTGCCAGGGCGCCGGTCGCGGCGAGAGCGTGGCCGGCGGGCCGGACGACGATGCGCCGTGGGATGGCTGCGCCAGCCTGCCGCAGAGCAACCCCTGGCTGGACCGGCGCCCTCTGAATTTCTCCCACCGTGGCGGTGCGATCGAATTTCCGGAGAACACCCTTTACGCCTACAAGCGCTCGGTGGAGGTCGGCGCCGACGTGCTGGAGATGGACGTCTACGAGACCGCCGACGGTGAACTGGTGGTGATCCATGACGCCAGCGTGGACCGCACCACGGAAGCCAGCGGCGATGTGTCCTCCTTCACTCTGGCCGAGCTCAAGGCCATGGACGCCGCTTACTGGTTCGTGCCGGGCCGCGGCACGGCAGCCGACGCAACGGACGTCGAGTATCTGTGGCGGGGTGTGGCGACCGGTCAACGCCCGGCGCCAGCCGGCTTCGACGCGAACGATTTTCGCATCCCGACTCTGGCCGAGACCCTCGACGCCTTTCCCGACGTGATGATCAACATCGAGCTGAAGCCGGATGCGGAATCCACCGGCAGCTACGAACAGAAGGTGGCTGATCTGCTGATCGCGCGCCAGCGCGACGACGATGTGATTGTGGCGTCCTTCATCGACGCGCCGGCCACCCTGTTCAAGGCCGCCGCGCCCTGTGTGAGCACCTCGTATCCGACCGGCCAGGCCGCGCTCGCCGTGCTGGCCAGTCAGGGGCCGGCGCCGCTGCTGCCCAACCCGCTGCATCACGCCTTCCAGGTGCCGCGCGAGCTGGGTCTGGAAGTGGTGACCCAGGATTTCGTGGATGATGCCCATGACGGGGGCATGGCGGTGCATGTCTGGACCATCAACGAGTGCCAGGAGATGGTCGATCTGCTGGCCATGGGAGTGGATGCGGTCATGACTGACCGCCCGCAGCTGCTGGAGCAGGTCCTGGCCCAGCCGGAATCCGGGCGGGACTGCGCCGCCCTGAACGCATTCGCGGCCACACCCTAGAAAATATTTTCGGTACGGGCCTGACATTCGGGCCGGGACGTCGTTTCAGTGGGTGTACCCCAATGGAGCGTCACGATGAAAACCCTGGTTGCCCTGGCCCTGAGCCTTTTTCTGCTGGCCTGCACGGGCCCTGATTCCCGCCCGGCCCCTGCCGATCCGGTGCGCCCCGACGACTCGGGACAGACCCGGGTCGAACCTGAATCCGCGCCCCGGCGCAAATCGGAGGAGGACAAGTCGAAGCTTGCTGACCGTTCCGAACCACAGGTGCGCGAGGCCCGGGGCGATCTCGCGGTGTCAGCCATGCCCGCCCCGGTCCATGCCGGAAAGCGGCAGGCCGAGATGATGTTCGCGCCGCCCCCGCCGGTCCAGCAGTGGAACCGGGAAGGCTATGACGAGATCATCGAAAACGGCTTCCGATCGGCGTTGCAGTCCCCGCTCTCCACCTTCGGCCTGGATGTGGATACGGCCAGCTACAGCAATGTGCGCCGGTTCCTCACCCAGGGGCGCCTGCCGCCGGCCGATGCGGTGCGCATCGAGGAGCTGATCAACTATTTCGATTACAGCTATCCGCAACCCGCGGACCAGCACCCCTTGTCGGTGACCACCGAGGTGGGCGTCGCGCCATGGAATCCGCAGCACCGCCTGGCCCTGGTCGGGGTCAAGGCGCGAGACCTGGATGTCGGGCAGCGGGCGCCGAACCGGCTGGTCTTTCTGCTCGACACCTCCGGTTCCATGAACCAGTCCAACAAGCTGCCGCTGCTCAAGCGTTCCTTCCAGATTCTGGTCGAGGCCATGGATGTCCGAGACAGCGTCGCGATCGTGACCTACGCCGGCAGCGCCGGCCTGGTCCTGCCGCCGACGCCGGGCAGCAACAAGGAAGCCATCTACGCGGCGCTCAA
>JBFKIN010000172.1:0-5916 GCA_041632255.1 Oceanococcus sp.
GTGGCCGTGGCCGAGGAACTCGGCGGCCTGTTCGTGCGCTGCAATGTCGCCAGCGCCGACGACGCGCAGCAGGTGGTGGACCAGTGCCTCGAACGTTTCGGCCGCATCGACGGCCTGGTCAACTGCGCCGGCATCGGCACCCCGGCCAAGGCGGTCGGCCGCGATGGCCCGCTGGCGCTGGAAGCCTTCGAGAAGATCATCGCGGTCAATCTGACCGGCAGCTTCAACATGATCCGCCTGGCGGCCCACGCGATGATGAACAACGCGCCCAATGACCAGGGCGAGCGCGGCGTGATCATCAACACCGCCTCGGTGGCCGCCTATGACGGGCAGATCGGCCAGCCGGCCTACGCCGCCTCCAAGGCGGGCCTGGTCGGCATGACCCTGCCGCTGGCGCGGGAGTTCGCCCGCAGCGGCATCCGGGTCATGACCATCGCGCCGGGCCTGTTCCTGACCCCGCTGCTGGCCAGCCTGCCGGAGGAGGCGCAGCAGTCGCTGGGCCAGCAGGTCCCCTTCCCGCCACGCCTGGGCCAACCGCCGGAATATGCCCAGCTGGCCCAGCAGATCATCGAAAACCCGATGCTCAATGGCGAGACCATTCGCCTGGACGGCGCCATCCGCATGGCGCCCAAGTAGGAGAGACCCATGAGTGATTCCATCGTTATCGTCGGCGCCGCCCGCACCCCCATGGGCGGCATGCTCGGTGAGCTGGCCAGCCTGAATGCCTCACAATTGGGCACCGCCGCCATCCAGGCCGCCGTCGCTCGCGCCGGGCTCGCGGCCGAAGACGTCGACGAAGTGATCATGGGCAACGTGCTGTCCGCCGGCCAGGGCCAGGCGCCCGCCCGGCAGGCCAGCCTCGGCGCCGGCCTGCCGCTGTCCACGGGTTGCACCACGATCAACAAGATGTGCGGCTCCGGGATGAAGGCCGCGATGCTGGCGCATGATCTGATCCGCGCCGGCAGCGGCACGGTCATGATCGCCGGTGGCATGGAATCCATGACCAACGCGCCCTATCTGCTGGACAAGGCGCGCGGCGGCTACCGCTTCGGCCACGGCCAGATCATTGATCACATGGCCCTGGACGGACTGGAGGACGCCTACGAGAAGGGCCGGCCGATGGGCTGGTTCGCCGAGCAGTGCGCCGACCGCTACCAGTTCAGCCGCGAAGCCCAGGACCAGTTTGCCATTGCCTCGCTGACACGGGCCCGGGAGGCTGGCGAGGACGGCAGCTTCGCCGCCGAGATCACACCAGTCAGCATCGCCACGCGCGGCGGCGAGACGGTTATCGACAGCGACGAGCAGCCGCGCAAGGGGCGGCCGGACAAGATTCCCTCGCTGAAGCCGGTGTTCCGTGCCGACGGCACGATCACCGCGGCGAATGCCTCATCGATATCGGACGGCGCGGCAGCGCTGCTGCTGATGCCCGAAGCCGAGGCGCAGCGACGGGGACTGACACCGCTGGCCCGCATCGTCGGCCATGCCAGCCACGCCCAGGAACCCGGCTGGTTCACCACTGCGCCGGTGGGCGCCATGCAGAAGCTGCTGGAACGCACGGGCTGGACCCCGGCCGACGTGGACCTGTGGGAGATCAACGAGGCCTTCGCCGTGGTCACCATGGCGGCCATGCGCGAGCTGGAGCTGCCGCATGACAAGGTCAATATCCACGGCGGCGCCTGCGCCCTGGGTCACCCGATCGGCGCCTCCGGCGCCCGCATCATCGTGACCCTGCTGCATGCGCTGAAAAAGACCGGTGGCCAGCGCGGGGTCGCCTCGCTGTGCATCGGCGGCGGCGAGGCGACCGCCATGGGCTTCGAACTGCTCTAAGGCAGCTCGCAACAGGGGCGCGCGGATATTTCCGAGCGCCAGAATCGCAACGGTCTAGAGGTAATAGCTGAGCAGCAGCTGGAGCCGGTCGGTGTCGGCCAGGAAGGCGAGCGGGTCGTTCGCCGGGATGTCGCTGAAGATGCGCAGATCCAGCTCCACGCGGAGCGAGCCGCTCAGACGCCGGCTCGCCTCGACGCTGTAGACCCGGCCTCGATCGTCCAGGTCCTGGATCACACCGGCCAGGATCTGCGTGCCGGCGATGTCGCTGAAGGTGCCGCGCCAGGCCAGCAGCAGATCGTTACGCAGTGGCGAAAAGCCTTCGCCCTCGCGCGCATCGTCGTAGAGGTATTCGACCACGTAGCCGAAATCGGCCGGCCAGCCAAAGGGCGTGCCCTGGGTGTATTCGAAGCCGGTCGCCGCCGCGGTATGGCGCAGCCCCCGGATCTCCCGGTAACGCCCTTCCAGCTTGAGCGCCCAGCCGCCGGTAATCCATTGCAACTCCGCGCCGTACTGCCGCATCTGGTCGTAGTGCGGCACGAGCACGATGTCGTCCAGCGCCTCCTGCTCGAGTTCCTCCTGGCTGGGGGTCAGACCCAGGCCCGACCCGAGTTGCAGGATCAGCGCCTGCACGGCGTCGGGCTCGCCGCCAAAGGCCTCTTCCAGATCGCAGTTGGCCTGCTCCTGGGTACCCGGCCGGCCACTGCCCCGCGCCGCACAGGGCCGCAGCAGGGGCTCACGGGCGGTGCCCTCGAATACCGACAGGCCGTAGTCCAGGCTGCCGATGCTGTTGGTCCAGCGCAGGGCCCAGTCACCATGCTGCTCGGCCCTGCTGGACTCATAGCGCGCTTCCGATTCCTCGATCGGGAACGGCACCGGGAACACGGCACGGTCCGGGAACTGGCGCGGCCGGAACAAGGGCAGGTAATAGGCTCGCCAGATGCCGTAATGCGCGCTCCAGGCCGCGCTGATCAGGGGCTGGCCGAGCTTGTCGTCGCTGCTCACGTCCTCCAGCCAGTCTTCCTGATTGATCACGTCGACCAGATTGACCGCCTCGACCACGCCCCAGAAGGCCCGACTGATGCCCAGACGCAGTTCGTAATCCGGGCTGGCCAGGGTATAGGCCGCCTCACGGGCGTCGGCATGGCTGTGGCGGTCGAACTCGAAGTCATACCGGCCGTACGCCACGAGATCCAGCTGGTGGGTCAGGCCGTCCTCCCGGGCATAGGGCTGAAAGGCCAGTTCACCCACCAGCGCCCCACCGACTTGATGCGCCGGCAATTGCGGCATCCAGCGACCGTCTGCGTCCAGGCGCAGTTCCGGGCGATCCGCTGCCGCCACGAAGGGCGCCAGCATCAGGCCCGCAATGGCCAGAGGCCTGCTAATCTGTCTGTTCATGCTCAGTTACCGTCACAGTTTTCACGCCGGCAATCACGCCGACGTGCTCAAGCACCTCAGCCTGTACGCCCTGCTCCAGGGCCTTAGCGAAAAACCCAAGCCACTGTGCTACTTCGAAACCCATGCCGGCGCCGGTCGGTATGCCATCGACGGCGCTGCGGCTCGAAAAACGGGAGAATTCGCCGCCGGCGCGGGCCTGCTGCTGCGCCACCCGACGCGCAACGCCCTGCTCGGCGACTATCTGACCCTGATCCGCGGACCAGACCCGAATGTTGCTGTGCAGCATTATCCTGGCTCGCCGCGCATTGCGCAAACGCTGTTGCGCGCCACGGACCGCCTGATCCTGTGCGAGTTGCACCCTGAGGATCACCGGGTCCTGCAGCAGTTGATGGCCAGGGACGAGCGGGTGGCGGTCCACAGGCGTGACGGCTTTGAAGCACTGCGTGCGCTGCTGCCGCCGGCAGAATCTCGCGGCCTGGTGCTGATCGACCCGGCATACGAGGTCAAGGCGGACTACGCCGATTGTGTCCGTGCGATCACCGACCTGCGCCGGCGGTTCCGCGCCGCCACCATCGCCCTGTGGTACCCGCGCCTGCCCGGCGACCCGGCCGCGGTCATGCTGCGCAGCCTGAGCCGCCTGCCCGCCACGGAAAGCCTGCAACTGCAACTGGATGTGACCGACTGTATCGGCGATTTCGGCATGTACGGCAGCGGCATGCTGATCCTGCAGCCGCCCTGGAAACTGGCCGATCGCCTGCGTCCAGCCCTGGACGAAGCCGCCCGGCTGCTCTCCTCCGCACCGCGATTGCAGATCATCGAGCACCCCGGCGGATGAGCACCGAGCGCCCCTTTGCCCCGGCCTGCGAGCGCAATCGCGAGCCGATCCTGTCTCGGCTGGAGGATTGGCTGGCGCCGCAGGCAAGTATCCTCGAGATCGGCAGCGGCACCGGCCAGCATGCCGCCTGGTTCTGCGCCCGTCAGCACGGCTGGCGCTGGCAGTGCAGCGACGTTCCGGAGAATCTGCCCGGCATCCGGGCGTGGCTGGAAGATCTGCCGGCCGGGCGCTGCCCGCCGCCACGCGCCCTGGACGTGAGCCGCGGACCCTGGCCGTCCGATCATTACGATGCGATCTTCACCGCCAACACCCTGCATATCATGGCCTGGCCGCTGGTCGAGCAGATGTTCGCGGGCCTGCCCGCAGTGCTCGCCCCCGCGGCGCAACTGATCATCTACGGCCCCTTCAATTACGCAGGGCGCCACAGCAGCCCCAGCAATGCCGACTTCGACGCCTGGCTGCGCGAACGGGATCCCCGCCAGGGCATCCGTGACATCGCGGCCGTCAGCGCTCTGGCCGAGAAGGCCGGCCTGACCCTGAAACAGGACGAAGCCATGCCCGCCAACAACAGACTGTTGCGATTCGCCCGCATCGCTGTCCCGCCCGGCCGCTGAAGTCAGACGACCACGACCGGAACCATCCGGCGTCTTCGCGCGTGTTTGTGATTGCCCGATGACCGGGGCAACAGACCCCCGATACCCGCGAGACAGGGACCCGATCATGAACATGGAACACGCCCGCAAGATGCTTCAGGAGGCACTGGCCAACGGCCTGACCCTGCATGGCATCAGCATCAACGGCAAGCCCGCGATCAGCTTCGATTCGACGAACCCGCGCGCCCGCATCGCGCGCCGTCGCTTCCATTCCACCGAAGGACTGGTGCGGGAACTGCTGCGCGCCGCAATGGTTGAGGAATGCCTGCGCCGCGGCCTGCCCCAGTCTCTGCCGCTGCCGGACGAATTCGCCGAGCTGACCACCCTGAAGGAGCAGTACGCCCCGCGCGTGGTCCACTGATACCGCCGGCCTCGATCCCGAGAACTTTTCGGGAACCGCAGCGCCGGCACTTCAGTGTCGGCGAGCGCCTCTGGCCCAGTTCCTCAGGCCCTGGTCGAAATCGCGCGAACGTACTCCGTACCAGCGTCGCGCCTGCGCATTCCAGCGCGCCCCCAGACGCTTGGCCTGCTCACGGGCTTCGTAGGGCACGTTGAGCCAGACGATGCTGGGCCGACGGAAGGCGCTCCAAAGGCTCTGACTGACCCACTCGCCATCCCGCCAGTCGCTGGCCGCGACCGGACTGAGCTGCGCGACCGGCGCGGCGTGCGGCACGGAGTAAAGGGCGGTCTCGATACGACGACGCAGTGCCGTCGTCAGGCCGCCGCTGGCGAGATGCTCGAACTGCCAGTCGCCGGCGCTTTCGGAATCGCCGGAGCCGTACAACCAGCTCCCCCGGCTGAGCACCACATGCCCGTCGAAGGCCGTTTCCGCCATCACCAGCAGGCGGCGGTTGTAGCGGCCTCCGGCATAGAGGTGCAGCAGCCAGGCGGCGTGTCGATTGATCCGCAGGTCCATGCCGGATTCCTGCAATTTGCGCACCACGGTGGTGCGCGGGCATTGCGCACGACCGTTCTGGCGGCACAATGACCCCCTGCCTCCAGGGAAGCACCCCATGAAGACGATTATCGAGCCCTTTCGCATCAAGTCGGTGGAACCCATCCGCATGACCAGCGAGGCCGAGCGCCAGGAATTGATCCGGGCGGCCGACTACAACCTGTTCGGCCTGCACTCGGACGATGTGCTCATCGACCTGCTGACCGATTCCGGCACCTCGGCCATGAGCGCGGCGCAATGGGCCGGCATCA
>JBFKIN010000173.1:0-5911 GCA_041632255.1 Oceanococcus sp.
ACCACGATCACATCGTCTGTGTCACTTGCGGCAAGGTGGTGGAGTTCGTCGACAAGACCATCGAGGAACGTCAGTCCAGCATCGCCCGGGAGCATGGCTTCAAACTGTCCGACCACAGCCTGGTGATGTACGGCGACTGCACCAATCCCGACTGCGAGGGACGGCAGGGCTCCTGATCAACGGCGCGGGGCTGGCGGCTCCCTGCGGGAGTGCCGCCGTTTCAGCCCGGCCCGCCGCCCTGCGCCAGCTCCAGCATCTCTTCCGCGTGTGAGCGGGTCTGGGCGGTGATTCTGACCCCCCCGAGCATGCGCGCCAGTTCCTCGATGCGGGCGGTCTCGGTGAGGGCGGTGATGCGCGTTTCAGTCTGGCCCTTGTCCACCTGCTTGCTGACCCCGAAATGCGTGTCCGCCAAGGCGGCCACCTGGGGCTGATGTGTGACGCAGAAGACCTGATAGCGCTTGGCGAGTTGTTTGAGCCGCCGGCCTACCACTTCGGCCACCCCGCCGCCGATGCCGACATCCACCTCGTCGAAGAGCAACACCGGTACGGGTGACTGATCCAGGCATACGACCTGAATGGCCAGGCTGGTGCGGGCCAGCTCGCCGCCCGAAGCCACCTTCGCCAGGGCGGCCGGCGGTTGCCCGGGGTTCATCGCGACCCTGAACTCGATCTGGTCGAGACCGGCCGGTTGCGGGCTCGCCTCGGGCCGGTGCTCCACAGCGATCTCGCAGCTGGCGTGGGGCAGTCCCAGCGGTCTGACCGTCTCGGTGATTGCCTGGGCGAGTTCCGTGGCGGCCTTCTGGCGCGCCCGGGATAGTGCCTGCGCGGCCTCGCGGTACGCCTTCATCAGCCGGGCTTCCCGCGCCCGCAGTTCCTCCTCGCTTTGGGCCGAGCCTTCAAGCGCGACCAGTTCCTCGCGCAGCGTCTGCCAGTGTTGCGGCAAATCCGCCGGGCTGACCCGGTGCTTGCGCGCCAGACCCTGGTAGCTGTCGAGTCGGCGAGTCAGCTGGGCCAGCGTTTCCGGGTCGGGATCGATGTCCGCGGCCAGCGCATCGCTGCTCTGGGCCGCTTCCTTGATGCTGATTTGCGCCTGCTCACAGAGTTGCAGGGCCTCGCTGAAGCGCGGATCGATCTCGCTGGCTTCTGACAGTGCGTGCAGAGCCTGCTGCAACTGGTCGTACAGGCTCTGGTCTCCGGCGTAAAGCAGGTTGCTCGCGGTGGCGGCCTGCTGCAACAGGTTTTCGGCCTCGCTCTGCCGGCGAAAATCGGCTTCGAGCTGTTCCAGGTCAGCGGCTTCGGGCTGCAGCTCGTCCAGTTCCTCCAGCTGATAGCGCAGCAGTTCCTGCCGCTGGCGTAACTCTTCGCCCCCTCCGGACAGCTGCTGCCGTTGGCGCCGGATGGTCTGAAGTTCACGACACAATTCGGTCAGTTGCTGAATCTGCGGGTCCAGCCCGCCATAGGCGTCAAGCAGGCGGCGCTGCTCGCCGGCCCGCAGCAGCGACTGGTGGGCGTGCTGGCCGTGGATATCAATGAGTTGCTGGCTGAGTTCCCTGAGCAGGGACAGATTCGACGGTGTGCCGTTGATAAACGCCCGGCCCTGGCCCTGGCTTTTCAGCTGGCGGCGCAGCTGAAGCTCTTGCGGTTCATCGGGATCCAGCAGTTCACGTTCGCTCAGCCATTCGCGGACCCCAGGCAGCTGATCGAGATCGAAGCAGGCGGTGACCTCCGTGCGGCTCGCGCCGCTGCGGATGGCCGCGCTGTCGGCGCGATCCCCCAGCGCCAGGCCCAGCGCGTCGAACAGTATGGATTTGCCCGCCCCGGTCTCGCCCGAGAAAACGGTGAAGCCAGCGGCGAAATCGATGTCGAGCGCCGAGATAATGGCGAAATCGCGAATGTGCAGCGATGTCAGGCTCATGAACGCGTTCGGTTGCGGCCCCAGTTGAGTTTGTTGCGCAGGATGCCGAAGTAGTCGTAGTCCGGCGGGTGGACCAGACGCAGGCGGTGCGGCGACTGGCGGATCAGGATGCGGGCCCCGGGGTCGAGATTGCAGTCAATCTGACCGTCGCAGGTGTAAAGGGCTTCGTTTTCATCGGCGTCGGCGATTTCGATCAGCAGTTCGCAGCCGGCCGGCACGATCAGCGGCCGGTCGCTGAGGGTGTGTGGAGAGATCGGCACCAGCGCGATCGCATCGACATTCGGGTGCAGCATCGGGCCGCCGCTGGACAGCGCATAGGCGGTGGAGCCGGTGGGGGTGGACGCGATGATCCCGTCGGCGCGGTGCTGGCTGATGAATTGCTGGTCGGCGTATGTCGCGAAATCGAGCATGCGCACGTGGCGGCGATGACGCACCACCACATCGTTGATGGCGATCTGTCCCGGCCGCTCGCCGCCGGCATCCTGAACCTGCAGCATCAGGCGTTCCTCGATGCTGAATTCGCCGTCGAGCATGCGATGGATGGTCGTGCGGGCGTCCTCGGGTCGGATGTCGACCATGAAGCCAAGCCGGCCCAGATTGATGCCCAGCAGCGGCACGCCGCCTCCGGCGACGGCCCTGCCCGCTGCCAGAAGCGTGCCGTCGCCGCCCAGGGCGATGACCAGATCGCAGTGTTCGACCAGCTGATCTCGCGGCAGGCGAGGGTGCGCGTCACCGAGCAGATCACCGGAGGCGTCGTCCAGCAGGACCTGGCAGCCGTGAGCGGCCAGGGTATCCAGCAGCTGGCTGCCCACGGCGCCCGCTTCGCGCGCATCCGTTTTGACCACCACTCCGATTGTGCTGAACTGCTCCACGCCGGCTCCGCGTCCCCGTTCTTGCCATGAATTTGGCTGCAAGCTTAGCGGATCAGGGGCGTCGTTGCGCCGGAACTTGACAGTGCCGCTCATCGCCCCCACTAATGCGGCATGAAGCGGCAATCGACATCGGCGGACACGCTCAGCGAGCGGGCCTGCCAGATACTCAAGCTGGTGGTCGAACAGTACATTCATGTCGGTCAGCCAGTGGGTTCGCGCACCCTCTCGGAAATGGGCCAGCTCAATCTGAGTCCTGCGTCGATCCGCAACGCCCTGTCTGACCTGGAGCGGCTGGGTTTTCTGAGCGCGCCACATACTTCGGCCGGGCGGGTGCCGACGGCGCGGGGCTACCGCTTTTTTGTCGATAACCTGCTGGCACCACAGCCGCCTGAACTGGGCGAGGCCCACGCGTTGCAGCATCAGCTTCTGGCCCGCCTGCGGGCTGGAGAGGAAGCCGCCAGCAGCACCTCTCAGTTGCTTTCCCAGCTGTGTCAGCTGGCCGCGGTGGTGTCGGTGCCGCGACGCAACCGCTGCCGCCTGCAGCAACTGGAGTTCGTGCCGCTGTCGCCGACCCGCGTGCTGGCGGTGCTGGTGGTCAATGGCAATCAGGTACAGAACCGCCTTTTCGAACTGCCGGAGCCGGTCAAGCCGGAGCGTCTGGCACAGGCCGCGGCCTTTCTGAACGAGCAGTGCGCCGGGCGGGACCTGCTGACCCTGCGCGATCTGCTGGGACGTGAGGTGTCTGACCGCTGGGCCGAGATTGATCGGGTGATGCGACGGGTGGCCGAGTTCGCCGAACAGGTCGGGAGGCCGGGCGAGCAGCAGAAACTGGCCGTCTCCGGCCGCGCGAACCTGCTGAATACCGAGGAATTGCTGGACCCGCAATACCTGAAATCCCTGTTCGACGCGCTGGACCGCAAGCGCGAGATGCTGCATCTGATGGACCGGTGCCTGGAAGCGGAGGGTATCCGCATCTACATCGGTCAGGAGTCGGGTTACGACATCCTGGACAATTGCAGCCTGATCACCGCTCCCTATCATGTGGAAGGCGAACTGGCCGGCGTGCTGGGCGTGATCGGCCCGCAGCGCATGGATTACCGGCGTGTGATCCCGCTGGTCAATGCCACGGCCCGGGCGCTGAGCGGCGCCCTGGAGCAGGGTTCGGCGCTGGAATGATCATCCGGCCTTGAATTCCGTGGGGCCATCCCCAGATTGGCCTGTCTTCGACCCACCGCAATCAACGGAGCCACAGCGTGCAGGAAGAATCCACGCCCCAGTCCCCCGAGCCGGAAGCAGCCCCCGAAAAAACGGAGCAGGCGCAGGTGACGCCGGATGAGACGACTGGCGACCCGCAGCCCGAATTGCAGCAACTGCGCGACAAGCTGGCCGAGTCCGAGGCCAAGGCGGTCGACAACTGGGAACGCTATCTGCGTGCGACGGCCGAGCAGGACAATATCCGCAAGCGGGCCGAGCGCGAGGTCGATGCCGCCCGGCGCTTCGCGCTGGAGAAATTCGCCCAGGACCTGCTGGCGGTCTGGGACAGTCTGGAACTGGGCCTGAAGGCGGCCCAGGAGGCCGGCGCGGAAGGGGCTCAGGTCGAGGGTATCGAGCTGACCCTGCGCATGCTGAGCGAGACCATGGGCCGCCACGGGGTGAAGGCTATCGATCCGAAAGGAGAAACCTTCAATCCCGAAAAGCACGAGGCCATGAGCGCGGTGCCCACGGATGAAGCGCCGCCCAATACCGTCATCGACGTGATGCAGAAGGGCTACAGCCTGAACGACAGGGTTCTGCGTCCGGCCATGGTGGTGGTGGCCCGGGCCAAGGATCCGGGCCCCGCTTGAAAGCGGCGTCGTCGCCCTTACTTAACAGCTAACTTGAATCATTGCGGGGCGCGCAGCGTCCCGATGGACGGAGTCTGAAATGGCAAAAACGATTGGTATCGACCTGGGCACGACAAACTCCTGCGTCGCCGTCATGGACGGTGATGCGGCCAAGGTCATCGAAAACAGCGAAGGCGAGCGCACCACGCCGTCCGTCGTCGCTTATGCCGACGACGGCGAGGTGCTGGTGGGCCGCCCGGCCAAGCGCCAGGCGGTCACCAATCCGAAGAACACCCTGTATGCGATCAAGCGCCTGATCGGTCGTCGCTTCGAGGACGACGTGGTGCAGAAGGACATCAAGATGGTGCCCTACAAGATCGTCAAGGCGGACAACGGCGACGCCTGGGTGCAGGTTAACGACAAGAAGATGGCGGCGCCCGAGGTTTCGGCCCAGGTGCTGATGAAGATGAAGAAGACCGCGGAGGATTTCCTGGGCGAGAAGGTCACCTCCGCCGTGATCACGGTGCCGGCCTACTTCAATGACTCGCAGCGCCAGGCGACCAAGGACGCCGGCCGCATCGCCGGCCTGGAAGTCAAGCGCATCATCAACGAGCCGACCGCGGCCGCGCTGGCCTATGGCCTGGACAAGGTCAAGGGCGACAAGACCGTGGCGGTCTACGACCTGGGCGGCGGCACCTTCGACATCTCGATCATCGAGATCGCGGACGTGGACGGCGAGAAGCAGTTCGAGGTGCTGGCCACCAATGGTGACACCTTCCTCGGCGGTGAGGATTTCGACCTGCGGGTGATCAACTACCTGGCCGACGAGTTCAAGAAGGAGTCGGGGGTCGACCTCAAGGGCGATCCGCTGGCCATGCAGCGCCTGAAGGAAGCCGGCGAGAAGGCCAAGATCGAGCTGTCCTCGACCCAGCAGACCGAAATCAACCTGCCGTACATCACGGCCGATGCCTCCGGGCCGAAGCACCTGACCATGAAGCTGACCCGGGCCAAGCTGGAAGCCCTGGTGGCCGACCTGATCGAGCGCACGATCGAGCCCTGCAAGATCGCGCTGAAGGATGCCGGTCATTCGGCGGGCGAGATCGACGACGTGATCCTGGTCGGTGGCCAGACCCGCATGCCCAAGGTGCAGGAAGCGGTCAAGACTTTCTTCGGCAAGGAACCGCGCAAGGACGTGAATCCGGACGAGGCCGTGGCCGTCGGTGCCGCGGTGCAGGGCGCCGTGCTGTCCGGTGACGTCAAGGACGTGCTGCTGCTGGACGTGACCCCGCTGTCACTGGGCA
>JBFKIN010000174.1:0-5901 GCA_041632255.1 Oceanococcus sp.
GAACCGACGGCTTGCTGCGCTTCATGCTCATCTCCTTATCATCACTCCGCAAGCCCTGCGGCCGCCAGTTGAGGCGGGATCGGCAAGGGCGACGGGCACTTTGTAGTCAATCGATTGCCGAGGATCGTATCAGGAACCACGTATTGCGCAACTGCGTGCCCACCGCGAATGCCGGCCCGCGCCGCTGCCGACGACGAACAGTACGCCGATGCGGTGCAGCATCCGGATGCCTGTCATACAGGGTCGTATACAACACCCGTCCATAATTTCTGCGAACGACGCTATATCAGCGACTTAGGTGAACTTTCGCGAGTCGATCCGAATATTGACGGAGCGAAAAAGGGCGACTACTCTCGGAATCGTCAGGTTTTGACACTTCCGTCTCAAGCTTTTGTGGGGAGGGTGAAGAGGACGGAAACACTTTTCACAGTAGGGGAGTAAACCAATGGCGAAACCAAAGGCCGCCTTGCCGAGGCGCAAGGCGATTCACGCAGCAGTCAGTGCTGCACTGGCGTCGATGTACGGGGCAACGGGACCCGCGCTCGCCCAAGAGGCAGCCGATGAACCTCTGGAACTGCAGTCCATCCAGGTGACGGGGTCTCGCATCATGCGGACCGACGTCGAAGGCGCTCTGCCGGTGACCGTGATTTCACGCGAAGACCTGGATCTGAGCGGTTATGCATCGGCTGCCGACTTCATCCGTCAGCTGCCGTTCAACAGTTTCGGTTCCTTCCGCCCACAGTCCGGCTCCAGCGCGCAGGGCGACGCTGAACTGAGTCTGCGCGGTCTGGGTTCGGATCGCACCCTGATTCTGGTGAACGGCCGCCGTCTGCCCAAGTCGCCGGCTTCCGGGGCGTCCCAGAACCTGAATGTCATTCCGCTGGGCGCTGTTGAACGCATCGAAATCCTGTCCGATGGCGCGTCCGCGGTTTACGGCTCCGACGCGATCGGTGGTGTGGTCAACGTGATTCTGCGAGACGACTTCGAGGGCATGGAAGTCATGTGGGGCGCTGGCAGCCCCAGCATTCCGGAAAACGGCGGGGACCGTCGCGAGGGTTCGGTGACCTTGGGTACCTCAAGCGACAAGACTTCGATGATGGCTGTCGCTTCATGGAACACACGCGACATCGTGTTCGCGCGGGATCTGCCATGGACTCCGTCCGGCGGGTCCGTCTTCTCGAACAACTACACCGAGGTCAACAACTTCAACTGGACCGTCCTGCCCGGTGCCTGTAACGAGTCCACGGGCAACCGGACGGATACCTTCTTTGAGCTCGAGTCGCCCAGTGCGATCACGGGCACCCGTTGCGGAT
This sequence comes from Oceanococcus sp., assembly GCA_041632255.1. Taxonomy (GTDB): domain Bacteria; phylum Pseudomonadota; class Gammaproteobacteria; order Nevskiales; family Oceanococcaceae; genus Oceanococcus. The sequence goes on from JBFKIN010000174.1 coordinate 1,314, forward strand.
ATGACTTCTCCCGGGTTTCGGCCGACGAAGCGTCTTCGGACGTGAGTTCCATTTTCGCTCGTGCGGACCATCGGGTATCGACCGACTGGTCGGTTTTTGCGGATTTCTGGTACTCGGAAACCGAATCCTTCGGTCGTTACGCGCCCGTGCCGGATTCGAACTTCTTCTATCCGGGCCTGGAAACGCCCGGCGACAGCCCGAACAATCCGACCAATCCCGCAAGCCCCCTGTATGACCCGGAAGGCGCGGCGGTCCTGGGCGACAACACGCCCGTGCAGATCTGGCATCGTTTCGACGCGCTGGGCAACCGCGACACGACCGTCGGGAATCGGCTGACCGACTTCAACGGCGGCTTCTCCGGTACCTTCAGGGGCATGAATGTCGAGCTCGGTTATCGAATCACCGAAAACCGTCTGACTGAAATCGGCCGCAACTTCCTGCTCGGCACACGGGCCTGGGAATTGATCAACAGCGGCGAGTACGATCTGGTCAATCCGACTCAGAATTCGGCCGATTTGCTGAACTCCATCAAGGTCACCACCTCACGCATCTCCAAGTATGACCAGCGCGAAAGTTACGGTTCGGTCGCCTGGAGCATGTTCGAGATGGGCGGTGGCGCGGTGCAGTGGGTTGTGGGCGCCGAGTACCGCGAAGAGGACTACGATGACAGGTACGATTCGCTGTCCGAGTCGGGGTCTGTCGGTGGTTCCGCCGGCAACAGCGCCGGTCTGGATCGGCATGCAACGGCGATTTTCTTCGAAACCTTGCTCCCGGTTCTGGACAACGTGGAATTCAGCCTGGCAGGTCGCTTCGATGACTACAGCGACTACGGAAGCGACTTCTCACCGAAGGTTTCCGCGCGCTGGCAGCCCGTGGACGGTCTGACGGTGCGGGGCTCCTACGGAGAAGGGTTCCGTGCGCCGACCCTGGACATCCTGTCGCAGCAAGATGCGTTCTCGGCGGATACGGTCAACGACCCGCAGACCTGTGCCAACATCGGCGAATCAGCGAGTTGCACCCTGCAGATCAACGGCCTGCGCACGGCCAATCCCAATCTGGATTCGGAAAACTCGACACAGTTCTCGTTCGGTATCGGCTTCGCGCCGACGAACTGGCTGAACGGTACTCTGGATTACTGGAGCACGGAGATCGAGGAACGCATCACGTTCTTTGACGCGCAGGAACTGGTGGATCGTGACATCGGACGCGAACAGCGGCCGATTCCCTCCGGGCTCGGCGTCGAGCGTGCCGCCAACGGCACCATCACCCGGATCGTCCAGGGCTTCGGCAATGAAGGCCTGGAAGAAACCAGCGGGATCGATCTGGCCTTGAACACCAGGTTCCTGGAAGGACTGACCAACAACCTGGCCGTGAGCTATACGCTGGATTACTCCATCAACGGCGGCAGGAACGAGGTTGGCGAGGAAGGCAAGCCGCAGTTCCGCGTCACGCTGGGCAACACCTACCAGATCCTGGACTTCTCCTTTGCCTGGAACATGAACCTGATCGACGGCACCGATGAAGTTCTGGGCGAAGATGGCAGTGTGGCTTTCGAGGCTGCGCCGACCTGGGTGACCCACGACGTGCAGGCGACTTATCACACGCCTTGGGAAGGCAGCTTCACGCTGGGCGCCCTCAACGTGTTTGAGAAGTTCCCGCCGATCGGCGCGGGTGATACCGATGTTCGCGAGTACGACTTCAACCTCTACAGTGGTGAAGGTCGCATCGCCTACGTTCGTTACACTCAGAGATTCTGAGCCTCATGGCCTGACGATCTGACACAAGAGACAAAAGGCGGACTTCGGTCCGCCTTTTTTCATGGTGCCCGGTAAGGGCTGCTTGAGAGTGGAATGATGAACCCGGCAAGACACTGGAGCGACTACTGGGCTGGCGGCCACCTGACATCGCTGCCGCGAGATTACGCGCTGAACTACGATGGCGAATTGCTGACATTCTGGCAGCAGCAATTCGCCCGTGTGCCGCATGGCGGACGCATGCTGGACGTCTGCACCGGTAACGGCGCCATACCGCTGTTGGCGGCGCAGTACTTTGCCGAGGCGGGGTGCAAGGTCGAAGTTCTTGGGGTAGATGCAGCCCGCATCCAGCCGCAAAGACTGGCCGAGCGGCATCCGGAGCTGCGAGCAGCCTGTGCCGCGATCACGCTGATGGGCGAGCAGCCGATTGAAAGCCTGTTGCTGGAATCCGCGAGCTACGATTTGATCAGCAGCCAGTACGGCATCGAGTACTGCGACTGGCCGCAGGCCGCGGCGCAAATTGCGAGGCTGTTACGTCCGGGGGGGTATTTCGCGATGGTCTGTCATGCGTCGGACTCAGCCATGATGGCCACGATGCGTCAGGAGTCGCGAGCCTTTGAACGATTGGAGCAGGTCAAGCTGCTGCCCATGCTGAAGCGCTATCTGGGCGGACAGCTGAGTTTCGGTCGCTTTCGCAAAAGCCTGCTCCAGATTCAGCAGCAATTGCAGACCGATCCGCCCGGGGCGTCCCACCCCCTGATCCAGCATGTCATCCGGACGCTCACTGGCATCACGGCACTGCACCAGGACGGATTACGCCAGCGGCGAAGTGAACTGATGGCTTTCCAACGGGCCCTGGTCATGGGTCGTGATCGACTGGCCGATATGCTTCGGGTCAATACGGCCCTGGCAGAGCAAGAGGATTGGCACGAGGTGTTTTGCCAACAGGGGCTCACCTTGTCGGAAAGGCGCCGAATCGAGCATCGGGGCCGCCATCATTGCGGGACGGCCTACTGCTTCAGGAAACCGGGAGACGGCTGACGCCACCAGAGCGAGACTCCGGCATCCCTGCTGTTGTTGTCACGCCCCATTTTCTCCCGAAGGTGGCGGGATTGCGCCAGATCTCCCGCCGCGAAGGCAGCCTCGTCGCGTTGGCAGTATGACTGCGGGTCCTCGCCACGCAAGCGGGCGAGACGGCCGGACGACTGGTCGAGGAAGGCGCCAGAAGCTTGCGGCAGGTTGGCAGGATGACGGGCAAGCTTCACCCGGCAGCGGTCGCGCGGTGGCGCCGGTTCAGAGCACGCCCGTGAGCAGCAGTCAGAGGAGGCCGCGGCTCCACCCCCAGGCTGCCTGGTCGGTGCTCCTTGCTGGCCTTGCGTTAGCCTCCCCGTTGTTCGAACCATTGAGTTCCTGGAGCCTGGTGGCGCGGTGAAGTGCTGCCTGGCACGGCATGGCCGTCCGGCAGCCAGTCTTTGCAGCAGAATAGTACATGGTGGTATCTTTCCGCTCTTTCCAACCTCGGGGAATTAGGGATGAGCATGGATCGTCCGGCTTCTGTCGGCCTTTTTGCGCGTGTCAGCTGGCTGTCTCTGGCTGCCGCCTTCGTTGCCGCACCTGCCTTCGCGCAGGACGCTGAGCAAGTCAACATCGAGGCCGCCGATGCGACCCAGCAGGAGCAGGGCGATGTCCTCGACCTCGGCTCGGTTCAGGTTACCGGCTCGCGCATCAAGCAGGCCAATCTGACCAGTTCCAGCCCGGTCACCGTCGTCAGCGATACCGAGATCAGCTACCAGGGCACCGTCCGGGTCGAGGATCTGATCAATTCGCTGCCGCAGGCTTTTGCGGATCAGGGCGGTAACCTGTCCAACGGCGCCACCGGCACCGCCACCGTGAACCTGCGCAACATGGGGTCCGAGCGCACCCTGGTGCTGATCAACGGCAAGCGCATGAACTCGGGCGACCCGCGCGAGCTGGCCGCCGACCTCAATACCATCCCCGCCGCGCTGATCGACCGCGTCGAAATCGTGACCGGCGGCGCTTCCGCGGTTTACGGCTCCGACGCCGTGGCCGGCGTGGTCAACTTCATCATGAAGAAGGATTTCGAGGGCATCGAAATCGATTACCAGCACGGCTTCTACATGCATGAGAATGACAACGGTTCGGCTCAGGCCCGCCTTGATGCGGCCGGTTTCGCCAAGCCGTCGAGCAGCGTGACGGACGGGCAGAGCGACACCCTGAGCATCGTGATGGGTTCCAACTCCGCCGACGGCCTGGGCAACTCCACCGTCTACGCGGTGTTCCGGAACCTGAACGCCCTGCGTCAGTCCGAGCGTGATTTTTCGGCCTGCGCCGTGGGTGGGGACGACCAGAGCTGCATCGGCTCGGGCACGACCTTCCCGACGCATTTTCTGGCCTTCAACGAAGATTTCACCGACTCGCGCAATCTGATCATCGATCGGAGCACCGGTAACACGCTGCGTGATTTCAACGGCGCGACCGATACCTTCAACTTCGCGCCGTTCAACTATTACCAGCGCAACAACGAGAACATCACCCTGGGTGGCATGTTCTCGCGCGAAATCAACGAAACCACCATGGCTTACTTCGACCTCAGCTTCACCGAGGACAAGACCAATGGTGTGATCGCTCCCTCCGGCGTTTTCGGCACGGACTCGCAGCTGCGCTGCGACAACCCGCTGCTGTCCGACGACATGGTCCAGCAGCTGTGCACCGATCTGGGATACGGCCCGACCGATACCGCCAATGTGTTCCTGCTGCGGCGTAACGTCGAAGGCGGCGCGCGTGATGACGATCTGACCCACCAGAGCCTGCGC
>JBFKIN010000175.1:0-5892 GCA_041632255.1 Oceanococcus sp.
CGTCAACATAGGCCAGCAGGGCATCGAGCTGGGCCTCGCTCAGGGCCAGCCCCATGGCCTCGGAGCCGGCCGCGAGCTGGCCGCGCAGTGCGGTCATCCGCCCTGCGGTTCGGGTGTCGGCTCCAGCCGGACCACGGTGGTTTCGCGATCCGCCAGGTACGGCTCGATCACTGCGGGATAGCGGGCCTCCACCCGGTCACGGCGCACCTTGAGGGTCGGCGTGATCATCCCGTTGTCCGGCGTCCACTCATCGCTGCAGACGAACAGGTGGCTGACCTTCTCGTGAGGCTCCAGCGCCGCATTGACCGTCTTGAGGTCGCGCGCCAGCTGCTCGCGCGTGGCCTCCCAGTCCGCCGCCAGGCTCTCCGGGGTCAGCAGGACCAGGGCGACCGGCTGGCTCATGCCGGCGCCCATCACGCAAATCAGCTCTATCGCCGAGTTGATCGCGAAGGCGCCCTCGATCGGCGCTGGCGCCACGTACTTGCCCTTGAGGGTCTTGAAGATTTCCTTGACCCGGCCGGTGATGTAGAGGTGACCATCCGCGTCCAGGTGCCCCTTGTCGCCGGTGTGCAGCCATCCGTCCTCGCTGACGGTCTCTGCGGTCTTGTCCGCCGCCTTGTAGTAGCCCGCCATCTGGGCCCGGCTGCGGGTCAGAATCTCGCCGTTTTCGGCAATGCGAATCTCCACCCCGGGCATGGCGGTGCCGACGCTGCCGATACGGCTTTCCCCGGAACGGCTCGCGGTGGCGTAAGCCAGATTCTCGGTCATGCCATAGCCCTGCAGGATCTCCACCCCGATCCGGGCGAACCAGCGCTGCAGATCCTGCGGCAGGGGCGCGGCCCCGGAGAAGGCGGAACGCACCCGTGCCAGACCCAGTGCCCGGCGGATACGGCGGGCGATCAGCCGGCCCAGCAAAGGCACCCGCAGCAGCCGGTCCAGCTTGTGCTGGGGCAGCTTGGCCAGAACCCCGGCGCGCAGCTTGTTCCAGACCATGGGCACGGCGAAGAAGCGGGTCGGCGCCACCTCGCCGAGCTGTTCGGCGAATCGGTCGATATTCTCGAGGAAATTGATCACCCCGCCGGAATACAGGGCCATGCCCTCGACCACGCCGCGCTCGGCGATATGCGCCAGCGGCAGGTAGGAGAAGAAGACCTCGTCCGGCTTCAGGTCCAGGGCAAGGCTGCCCTCGGAGCCCGCAAAGGCCGCGGCGCCATGCTTCAGCTCCACCCCCTTCGGCAGGCCGGTTGTGCCGGAGGTATAGACCAGGGTCCACAGTTCGTCCGGTGCCGGGACATGCAGATCGGCCAGGGGTTCGTGAGCGGCCTGCAGCGCATCCCAGTCGTGCTCGGCGGCCGGCGCATCGGCATAGGGAAAGCGAATCCGAATCACCCCGTCCGGGATACCGGCCACGATGCCGTCCTGCCCCAGTATCGGGCCGAGAAAGATGGCCTTGGCCTCAGCATGCTCCAGCACATAGCGCACCGATTCGGTCGCCTGCTTGGGATACAGACCGACGCTGACCAGCCCGGCAGCGGTGATCGCCTGATCGGCCATGACCCAATGAGCGGAATTGCGCGCCGCAATTGCCACCCGCTGCCCGGGCTCCAGGCCGAGTGCCCGGAGTGCGGCGGCCATGCGCCGGACCTGCTGACCCACCTCGCCCCAGGTGTACTCGCGGTAACGGCCCGGCCCCTGCGGCTGGCGCAGGAAAACACGGTCCGCGGCAGTGCTCTCCCAGTGGAAGAAAAGGTCCGTTGGAGTCTGAATCTCGGCCATCGTCTTGCTAATCCTCATCCACGTCGTCGGCGTCCACCTGCCCCGTCAGCCGTCGGCGCACGTGGGACCAGCTGATCCCCACCGCCATCACGCAGGACAGCACCAGCATCACCATGTAGGTCACCACGGTGGGAGACCCGGCGTCCAGCAAGCGGTAATCGATCAGCACCCAGCAGATCGACCCGAACAGGGCCGCCGCCAGGATCAGGCCAATGACGCCCAGGGAACGGAAGGTGGCGCGCAGGTAGATTGTCCACCCGATCACCAGCAACAGGCCCGCCAGTGCCATCAGCGCATTGAAGCTGGAGATGTCTTTGCTGACCCAGTGCAGATAGGACCAGCCCGGCGGGTTGTAGGTCGCAAAAACCAGTAGCAGCGCAAAAACGAAGCGCAGGGCGAAACTGCCCCAGCCAAAGGGTCGCGATGCCATCAGGCGGCTCCGGGTTGATGAGCGCGCAAACTTACCACAGACGCGCGCCCACGCAGACGCATCTCACCGCGGTCCTTCATGCGCTGCAGGCAGTCCTCGAAGGTCCTGGAGATCACGCTGGAATTCCGGATGCGCTCGATCTGCGGCCAGGTCCGCCGCTCACCGGAGCGGATGAAGTGGCGCATGTCATCCTCGGTGGGGCTGGCGAACATACGCACCAGCTTTTTCGGCGTCTGCGTCGGGAAGATGTTCACGTCGCCGGAGAAGCGCTGGTTGGTCAGCGCCAGGAACTTTTCGGCCACCCGCCACCAGCCTTCCGGGTCCATGCGATGACGGGCGGTCTCGACGATGTGTTTGGAGTAAACCCCGTAGGAACTGCGCAAGAGTTCGCTGACCAGCGAGCCCAGGCCCGCGCTGTGCCGTTCGCGGTCATCCTTCATGAAGGGCACGACATGCGGGTTGGTCTGGCTGACGATGTAATGGTTGACGTTGTGCAGGCGAGCGATGCGCAGCATGGGCAGGTCCGAGCGCAGGGTGCCGTCCTGCCATTTCTTGCTCGGCATGTAGCCGACCGCTTCGCCGGCGTAGTTCTTGGCCTGCAGCATCACCGGCGGGAAGACCCCGGGCACGGCGCAGGAGGCCAGCGAGGCCCGGTGCATCAGGACGTTTGGCGCGGTCAGATAGTTGAGCAGCCGACCCTGCTGATGTGGCTCGATCGGGGACACCGTCATGCCGACAATGCGGCGGGTGCGCTCGAACGCCTCCTCGAAGGTGTACTCGCTCATGTTCTCCTTCAGGCAGACCTGCAGCTGGCGCTGGTCCATCAGCGAGCGATTCTTCATCGCGGAGCGCAGGTCGAACAGGCGGAAGGCGTCGAGATAGAGCGAATCCGGCTCGAAGGCCTGGGCCAGTTCCTCGTCGGTGCGGGTGCCGATGGCACCGGCGATGATCGATCCCGCACTGGAGCCGGACAGCACCCGTGGCAGCACGCCCTCGGACCACAGGGCCTTGATCACGCCGAGATGGAACATGCCCAGTGTGGCGCCGCCTGACAGCATCAGCGCCGAACGGCCGAAACTGGAGCCGGTGCGCTTGAAGAACAGAATCTTCTCCTGCAGGGAGAAATCCGGGAACTCGTTGTCGCACAGATAGTTGAGACAGATGGCGACTTCGTTGAGGTATTCCTCGAGCAGCAGCTTGGTGCCGACCCGGCAGTAGGTATAGAGCTTGGGATTGGCGATGTTGCCGAGATTGCCGTGCAGGCCTTCATGCAGGGCAAAGACCAGCTCCCGCACCCGCTGTTCCTCGCGCAGCACCCGCAATTCGTTCAGGCGCCTGCGGATCAGGGCATAGTCGTAGTCCCGCGTGACTTCTTCGGCCCGCCAGGCGGCCTTGCCTTCGATTTCGTCCAGTTCCAGGGCGATCGCCCGCCAGGTGCGGTAATCCTCGGCGTTATCGAGGTCCCGCAGCAGGCGTTTGTCCTTGCGCATGGCTTTCCCGCTTTTTATGTTGCAATGCGCAAAACTAGCATGGATGCCGATCGGCCTGAAAGGCGCGGTGCGGGGATCAGGATTCCGGCAGTCGCAACCGCTGGCCGGCCCGGACCCGGTTGGCGTCGGCCAGGCTGTTGGCCGAGGCGATGGCCTCGACGGACAGTCCGTACTGGCGGGCGATGGATTCCAGGGTCTGGCCCGAGCGGATCACGTGGAAGCTCGGCCCGCTGCGGGTGGCTCCGGCAATCTTCAGACGGGCACCGGCACGCAGGTTCTCCGGCCGGCTGATGCTGTTGTCCCGCTGCAGACGCGACAGCGAAACCCCGTAGCGCCGCGCGATGCCGCTCAGCGTCTCTCCCGGCCTCACCGTATGCCAGGCCAGGGCGCTGGACGGCCGCGCGCGGACTGTCAGCTTCTCTCCCGCCCTGACCAGATCGGGCTCGTCGATTTCGTTCTGCCGCTGCAGGGTCTTCACGCTGACCCCGTAGCGCTCGGCGATGGCGCCGAGGGTCTCGCCGGCGCGCACCACATGAACCGCGGGCCTGGCGGGCGCCCCGGCGCCATTGGTGGGCACCTTCAGGGTCTGGCCAATGCGGATGAAATGCTTGTCACGCAGGCCGTTGGCTTCGCGGATGCTGCGGATACTGGTGCGATACTGCCGGGCGATACCGCTGAGCGTCTCGCCACTGCGAACGCGGTGCGGAATGAAGTAGTCACGCTGGCTGGCAAAGAGTTCGCCGGCACCCAGGCTGGCATAGGCCCGGCGGAAGCGGGGCGCATGCCCTCTGGGCACGCGGATGCGCTTGCCGGGCGGGACGTAGAGATGCCCCTGCTGCACGGCGGTTGAAAAACTCGGGTTCAGTTCGGCGAAGCGCTCCGGACTGTCCTGCGCCAGCCGCTGAAGGGTGTCGTACCGGACGTAGTGCTCGGTGCGGATCTCGTCGAACTCATCCTCGGCATCCCGGCGGATCGGACCGAAATACTTCAGCGCGTTCTGTTCCACGTCGATGGCGGCCAGGAACTCGGCGTAGAAGTTCTTGCCGGCGAAGCCCCAGCGCGGATGCTCATAGCGCTGAATCATGTCGACCAGGCTGTTGCCGTCGATCTCGGCCAGCGCGCGGGCAATACCGTTGCGGCCGTAGTTGTAGGCCGTGACCGCCAGCGGCCAGTCCTGCAGCAGCGCGTAGTCGTCGCTCAGATGGGCGGCAGCGGCCTCGGTGGAGCGCCAGGGATCTCGCCGCTCGTCGCCGATCTCGTCATAGCTCATGTAGATCCGGGCCGTCCCGGGCATGAACTGCCAGACGCCCGCCGCGCCGGATTTGGAATAGGCGGCGTTGTTGAAGCTGGATTCGACCAGTGGCAGCCGGGTCAGCAGCACCGGCAGGCCCGCCTCCTCGAAGACCCGCTCCATGTAGGGCAGATAACGGCCCGAACGCATCAGGGCCGCTTCGGTCTTCTCGCGCAGGCCGCGCTGGCCGCGCAGATTCTCGGCCGCCTCGCGGATGCGCACCGGATCGCGCAGACCGTGACGGTCGAGCAGCCCGCGCAGGGCGCTCAGTTCCGGGCTCAAGACCGCACCCGGCGCGCCATCAGCCAGCTGCAACAGCTGCTCGCGCAACAGATCCTTCTGCTCGGCCTCGACCTTGCGCTTGTGCAGCCAGAGTTCCTCGGCGTCCAGCAGCGGCACCACATCCTGGAAGTCGATCACCCGGTAGACGATGTGGGTGTTCGCCCGGTCGTGCAGAACCAGCTGGTGCTCGGAGTATTTGACGAACACATCGCGCCAGAAACTGACGGCTGGCTCCAGTTCCGGCGGGCGTGGAAAGGGATCCGTCTGCGCCGCCACCGACCAGCTCAGACACAGGCCGAGACCTGCGATGACCAGCTTGCGCAGCATGGCACCCCCTTGTTGCTTTCCACGTACCAGGCTCATGCCCCTAATCTAGCAAAATTGCGTCCGCCCATACCGGGCCACCATACGAAAAATCGCGGAATGGCGCCCCGCTCCGCATGAAATAAACTCGATAGCCGCGCGGTCTGGAACTGCGGATTACCATGAGCGAGGTGCCGATCATGACTCACAAGCTGTTTGCCCCCCTGCTGCTGGCGCTGGCCGGCCTGCCGGCATGGGCCGGATCGCCGGTTTTCACCGGCTGGTTCAGCGATACCGCCATCAAGGGTTATGACCCGGTC
>JBFKIN010000176.1:0-5868 GCA_041632255.1 Oceanococcus sp.
AGGGCGCCAGGGAGAGCAGTTCCAGTGCGCTCATGGCAGTCCCCCCGCGTAGGCGAGAACCAGCGTGCGCAGGGCTGCATCGGCCGTGTCCAGCAGCGGCTGCGGGTACAGCCCCATGCCCAGCAGCAGGGCCATCAGCACTAGCAGCATGCCCTGTTCGCGCGGCACGAGATCCTCCAGTGGCGTGTCGTCGGCGGGCGGGCCATGGAGCGTTTTCTGGATCAGCAAGAGGGAATAGATCGCGCCGATAACCAGGCCGCTGGCCGCCAGCACCGTGAGTACGGGGGCGACCTGAAACGCGCCGATCAGGATCAGGATCTCGCCGATGAAGTTGCCCATGCCCGGCAGGCCCAGCGAGGCCAGACCAAAGAACATCAGCGCGGTGGCATAACGCGGTGCCCGGCTGGCGATGCCGCCCATGGCGCTGAATTCGCGGGTGTGGATGCGCTCATAGAGCTCGCCGCAAAGCACGAAGAGCGCCCCGGTACTGATGCCGTGCGCCAGCATCTGTATCACCACGCCCTGCATGGCGGCCAGATTGCCGGCATAGACCCCGACCAGCACGAAGCCCATGTGCGAGATGCTGGTGTACGCGACGAAGCGCTTGATGTCGGTTTGCGACAGCGCGAGGGAGGCGCCGTAAACGATCCCGGCGATCCCGATGATCATTGCAGTGTCAGCGAACTGTGCCGATGCCTCGGGGAACAGGGTGATGGAAAAGCGCATGAGCCCGAAAGCGCCGGTCTTGAGCAGCACGCCGGCCAGATCGACACTGCCGGCGGTGGGGGCCTGCGAGTGAGCGTCCGGCAGCCAGGGGTGGAAGGGCAGGGCCGGCAACTTCACCGCAAAGGCGATGAAGAAACCAAGCATCAGCCACCATTGGGCCTGGGCCGACAGTTCCGCCTCGAGCAGGTCCAGATAGTTGAAAGTCCAGACGCCAGAGGCCGCGTGGTTCAGCCACACCAGACCGAGAATGGCGGCGAGCATGATCAGGCCGGAAGCCTGGGTGAAAATGAAAAACTTGGTGGCCGCATAGACCCGGCCCCGCCCGCCCGGGCTGTCATGACCCCACAGGGCAATCAGGAAGTACATCGGCACCAGCATCCATTCCCAGAGCAGGAAGAACAGAAACAGGTCCAGGGCCATGAACACGCCGATCACCCCGGCGAGATTCCACAGCAGGTTCATGTGGAAAAAGCCGACATGCTGCTGGATCTCGCGCCAGGAGCAGAGCACGGCGACGAGGCCCAGCACGATGGTCAGGGCGATCAGCAGCAGTCCCAGCCCGTCCAACCCCAGGTGCAGACTGATGCCGAAACGGGGGATCCAGTCGCGCTGGAACTCCCAGAAGAATTGCGGCGTTGCGGTCGCTCCGCCCACTGACAGATCGGCCTGTCCCCAGAGCCAGAGCAGGATGATCAGATCCACTACGAAGCTGCCCACCGCGATCCAGCGCGGCCAGATCACGCCCAGACGCTCGGTCCACCAGCAGGCGGCGCCGCCGGCCAGCGGAATCAGCACCAGCAGGGGCAGCCAGATGCTCAGGTCCACAGGCTGGCTCCGAGCAGCAGGATCAGTCCCAGGGCGATGCCGCTGGCATAGCGGCGCAGCGCCCCGGTCTGGGTGCGAATGACCAGGCGATGGCCCGCTTGGGTGAGGGCCACGATCAGGCTGTATCCGCCATCGATGATGTCCGCCCGGTTGATCCTCGCCAGGGCCAGCCATGGTCGGCTGAACAGGCGATCGTAAAGGGCATCGAAACCCCAGGCGGACTGTGCCAGTTGGCGCCATCCGCGCAACACGGGCGGCTGCTGGGCGCTGCGCCCGTACCAGTGCCAGGCCAGTGCGATGCCGCCAAGGCCGAGCGCAATCTGGATCAGCAGCACCGGCAGGGGATGGGCCGGATGGCTGGCTGGCAGGACGGCGGCGGCCGGTACGCTGATCAGTCCGCCGAAGAGTGACAGCCCGATCAGAATCAGCAGAGGTGTCTGTTCAGACCAGCGATGATCGGGATGGACCTCCGGACGGGCGGGGCCCCAGAACACGATGAACACCAGACGGAAGCTGTAGATGCCGGTCAGCAGCGCGCCAGCCACTCCCATGGCCCACCAGGTGGTGTGGCCGGCGCCCCAGGCGGCGAACAGGATGGCATCCTTGCTCCAGAAGCCAGCGGTGACGTAGGGCAGGGCCGCCAGTGCGCCGGAGCCGATCATAAAGCTCCAGAAAGCGACCGGCAGGCGCTTGCGCAGGCCACCCATGCGGAAGATGTCCTGTTCATGATGCAGAGCCAGGATCACGCTGCCGGCGGCCATGAACAGCAGGGCCTTGAAGAAGGCGTGGGTCATCAGGTGGAAGATGGCAGCGCTGTAGGCGCCCGCACCCAGAGCCAGGAACATGTAACCGATCTGGCTCATCGTCGAGTAGGCCAGGATGCGCTTGATGTCGTGCTGCACCAGGGCCGCGCCGCCAGCCAACAGCAGTGTGATGGCCCCTATCCAGCCCACGGTTTCCATCGCGGCGGGGGAGAGCGCGTAGAGCGGGTGCAGGCGGGCAATGAGGTAAACCCCGGCAGTGACCATGGTGGCGGCGTGGATCAGGGCCGAGACCGGTGTCGGACCGGCCATCGCGTCGGGCAGCCAGGTCTGCAGCGGCAACTGGGCGGACTTGCCGACGGCGCCGCCCAGCAGCAGCAAGCAGGCCAGGGTCAGTGTTGGACTGCCACCCGGCCATCGATCCTGTGCTTCGTGCAGCAGGGGCTGGATGTCCAGCGTGCCCAGCTCGCGGTAAAGCAGGAACAGGCCGACTGCCATGGCGGTATCGCCCACCCGGGTGGTCACGAAGGCCTTGCGCGCCGCATAGCCGTTGGCCGGGTCCTTGAACCAGAAGCCGATGAGCAGATAGGAACACAGTCCCACACCCTCCCAGCCAAAAAACAGGGTGAGCAGGTTGTCGCCCAGCACGAGGAGCAGCATCGCAGCGACAAACAGGTTCATGTAGGCGAAGAAACGCCGGTAACCGGGGTCCCCGCGCATGTACCAGGAGGCATACAGGTGGATCAGGGCGCCCACGCCGGTGATGACGCCCAGCAGCGTCAGGGACAGGCCGTCAAGATACAGGCTGATGCCGGGAGCCAGGCCGTCGACCGAAAACCATGTCCACAGCTTGAGAGTGACCGGGTCGGGCTGGCTCAGATAGCTGACGCCGACAAGCGCGGTCAGCGCGGCGGCGACGAACAGCGAACCGACGCCGATGATGGCCGCCATACGTTCCGGCATGCCGCGCCAGGCGAACAGGGCGCCAGCGCCAAGCAGCGGCGCGCCGAGTATCCAGGGCAGCCAGTTCACGAAGTCTCCTTCGAGCGGAGCCGGGTGCCCGGATCCGAGGTGTCGGCAGGCCCCACGGCCGGTTCACCGAGGGTGATCAGCGCATCCAGATCCAGCGTTCCGAACCGACGCTGAACCTGCAGGGCGATGGCCAGCCCCACTGCCGCTTCTGCTGCGGCCAGGCTGATGATCAGGATGAACATGAGCTGGCCATCGGGCTGGCCCCAGCGGCTGCCGGCGGCGACGAAGGCCAGGCCGGTGGCGTTGAGCATGATTTCGACGCTGAACAGGGCAAACAGCAGATTGCGCCGTACCAGTAGCCCCAGCAGGCCCAGGCTGAACAGCAGCGCGGTCAGCAGAAGCGCATGTGACATGGGAACCGCGGCGATCACGTTCGTCGCCCCAGGTGAAAGGCGCTGACCAGTCCTGCGAGCAACAGGATGGAGCCGAGTTCCACTGCCAGCAGCCAGGGGCCGTAAAGGGTGATGCCCACGGTCTTGGCCGAGACCGGTTCGGGCGCGGGCTGGCCCTGGACCCCGGCCAGCCCCAGCAGCAGCAGGATCAGGAGCAGACCGGCCAGCAGGCCGGGGCCAAGCCAGTGACGCGGGGCGATCCAGGCCTGCTCCCGCGCTTCGGTCTGGGGTCCGATGTGCAGCAGCATGATGACGAAGACGAACAGGACCATGATGGCGCCGGCGTAGACCATGACCTCCAGGGCCGCGGCAAAGGCCGCTCCCAGGCTCAGCATCACCAGTGCCACGGCCAGCAGGGAGACCACCAGATACAGCAGGGCATGCACGGCATGGGCCCGGCTGATGGCCAGGCCGGTGGCCAGGATTGCCACGGCGCCGGCACCGTAGAAGAGCATGATCATGGCATCAGACTCCGGGGATCGACCGGCGGCTCTTCGTTTTCGGCTTCACCCTTGTCCTTGCCGTGGATCGCCAGGCCCGCCTGACGGTAGAAGCTGTAGCCATGGTACTTGCCCTGGCCGGAGATCAGCAGATCCTGCTTTTCGTAAACCATGTTGCGACGGTCGTACTCGCCCATTTCGTAATCCGGGGTGAGCTGGATGGCGTAGGTCGGACAGGCCTCCTCGCAGAGTCCGCAGTAGATGCAGCGTGAAAAATTGATGCGAAACCATTCCGGGTACCAGCGGCCGTCTTCCTTCTCCCCTTTCTGCAGCGCGATGCAGTCCACCGGGCAGGCCACCGCGCACAGGTTGCAGGCCACGCAGCGTTCCTCGCCGTCCGGGTCGCGTGAGAGGATGATCCGGCCGCGGTACCGGGGCGGCAGGTAGGGTTTCACCTCGGGGTACTCGATGGTGGCCTTGCGGCTGAAGCTGTGGCGAAGCACGCGCCACAGCGACAGCAACTGGGTGGCGCAGCCGTCAAGCAGATCGCGGATCATCCGGCGTTTCTCCTGTTCCGGCTCATGAGGCGCTGGCCAGGACCACGGCCCCTGTCACCACGGTGTTGAGCAGCGTCAGCGGCAGCATCAGCTTCCAGCCGAAACCCATCAGCTGGTCGTAGCGGGGGCGGGGCAGTGCGGCCCGCAGCAGCACGAACAGCACGATGAAAGCGAAGGTCTTGAGAGAGAACCACAGCAGCGGCATCTCGGGCAGACCGAAGGGCGCCAGCCAGCCGCCGAAAAACAGGGTGCTGAGCATGCCCGAGACCATGATCACGCCGGCATACTCGCCGATGAAGAACATGCCGAACTTGGCGCCCGAATACTCCGTGTGAAAGCCGGCCGTCAGTTCGTGTTCAGCCTCGGGCAGGTCCAGCGGGAGCCGGTGGGTTTCGGCCAGTCCGGCGACCAGGAAGGTCAGGCAGCCAATGATTTGCGGACCGATAAACCAGCCGTCGCGCTGGGCTTCAACGATGTCGATCAGGGCGAAACTGCCGGCCTGTACGACCACGCCCATCAGGGCCAGGCCCATGAACACCTCGTAGGTGATGGTCTGCGCCGAGGCGCGGATGCCGCCGAGCAGGGCGTACTTGCTGTTCGAGGCCCAGCCGCCGAGCATCACCGAATAGACGCCCAGCGAGGTGACGGCAAGGAAAAAGATCAGGCCGACATTCCAGTCGGCCGCGATGTGCAGATCGGGGGTCACCGGCACCACGGCGAAAGCAAGCAGTGCCACCGCCATCGCCACGCAGGGGGCGATCACGAACACGGCGCGATCGGCAAATGGCGGAATCCAGTCATCCTTGGTCAGAATCTTGATCATGTCCGCCAGCACGATGCCGATGCCCAGGGGGCCCAGCCGGTTCGGTCCCCAGCGGTCCTGCCAGATGCCCAGCAGGCGGCGCTCGAACCAGATCAGCACTGCCGCGCCGCCGACGAGGCCGAGCAGAATCAGCACTGCCGTCAGTGCGGGAGGCAAGCTCATGCCTGGGCCTCCGGGGTGGGACGCAGTGTCACGGCGAGACCGAACAGTCCGCCGCCAAGACCCTCGACCCCGGCCGGCAGTCCAACGGATTGCGGGTCGAGATCGGCGCGCAGCTGCAGCGGCAGGATCAGGCTGAGATGAGGAGCCTCG
>JBFKIN010000177.1:0-5858 GCA_041632255.1 Oceanococcus sp.
GCCCAGTGCTCGAAATAGCCCATATCGAACTGCGCCAGCCAGCAGCCGCCATGCAACAGCACGACCACCGGATGCGGGCCGGGGCCGTCGGGCGTTCGCAAGACGCCAAACTGGGCAGGAGCATCCCCGTAGCTGATGCGCTGCCCGCGTCCGGGCGGGGGCAGGGCGCTCACCGCGGCCCAGCTCAAGGGGGCGGCGGTCTGCGGGATTTCGATCTCGGGCATCGGGGCCACCAGGCTGCAGGCGCTGACGGCGAGGCCGACCAGCAGGAATAACGGGCCGTTTCGCCGCATCAGGTGACGGCCGGGCGCTGCTGGAAACGCGCTTCGCGCCAGACCTGACCGGCCACGATATCGTGCAGGGCTGTCAGGGCGGCTTGCACATCCTGGTAACGCTGATAGAGCGGTGCCAGGCCGAAGCGGAGGATGCCGGGCTCGCGGTAATCGGCAATCACCCCGGCCTCGGCCAGGGCACGACAGATCGGGCCGGCCTGGGCGTGACCAAGACTGATCTGGCTGCCCCGCCGGGCAGGGTCGGTCGGGGTCAGCACCTCGAAGGCGGTGAGGGTGGAGTCTGCGCGCAGTCCGGCGAGGAAATACTCGAACAGCGCGCAGGATTTTCGCCACAGCGCGTCCAGTGGCGCCTCGCTGATCAGATCGACAGCCGCCTCCAGCGCGCTCATCGAGAGAACCGGGGGAGTGCCGACCTGCAGACGGTTGATGCCGTCTGCGGGCTCGTAGGCGGGTTCGAAAGCAAAGGGTTCACGGTGACCGAACCAGCCGCTGAGCCAGGGCTCCAGGGCAGGCTGGCGATTCCGGCTGACGAAGGCGAAAGCCGGCGCGCCGGGCCCGCCATTCAGGAACTTGTAGCCGCAACCGACTGCGTATTCCACGCCCCAGTCATCCAGGGTCAGTGGCATGGCGCCGGCTGAGTGGGCGAGGTCCCAGACCAGCGGGATGTCCTGGGCCAGGGCTGCGGCCTGCAGGCCGGGCAGGTCGCAGCGCTCGCCGGTGCGATAGTTCACGTGGCTGAGCATCCCCGCCGCGATTTCGGGGCCGAGGGCCCGGGCCATGTCTTCCGGCGGCAGGAATCGCAATTCGAGGTCGGGGCGCAGGCGTTGCACACCCTGCGCAATGTAGTTGTCCGTCGGAAAGGCGTTTTTTTCCAGTATCAGCACGCTTCGCTCGGGGTGCCTCTGCAGCGCGGCACCCAGCAGTTTGAACAGGTTGATGGAGGTGGAGTCGCAGGCTACGGTCTGGCCAGGAGCCGCCCCGAGCAGTCGCCCCAGCTTGTCACCGAGGCGTCCGGGCATGGCGTACCAGCCGTCATTCCAGCCACCGACCAGCTGGACCGCCCATTGCCTGTCCACCGTTTCGGTCAGGCGCTCCCGCACCACGCGCGGGAGAGCGCCCAGCGAGTTGCCATTGAGATAGTGCAGCCGATCCGGCAGGTCGAACTGCGCCTGCCAGTGGCGCAGCGGATCCTGCTGGTCGCGCTCGTTCGCCGATGCGTCAGGGCTCATTGCGCCGGAACATTCCTTGGAAACAGAGGACAGTATCTGCACGCAGGCAAGCCCCTCGCAAGCGTTGATGTCCCCAGGCGTATGATGGCGACCGGATTGTCCGGATGATCAGGGGTGACTGCGGTGCCCAGCAGTACAAGTGACATGATTCTGAATTTTCGTTGCCCCGACCGGGCCGGTATTCTCGCCGCGGTGACCAGTTGCCTGTTCGAGCAGGGCTGCGACATCCGTCACGCCGCCCAGCATGGCGATCCGGATACAGGCATGTTCTTCGTGCGCATGCTGATCGCCGCGCCGTCCGAACTGGCGCCGCCTCAACTGCGTGACGCGCTGGCTCCGGTCGCGCGGTCCCTGGGACTGGACTGGCATCTGATCGAGTCCGATCATCGGCTCAGGGTGGTTCTGGCGGTCTCGCGGGAGGGGCACTGCCTGAATGACCTGCTCCATCGCTGGCATTCCGGGCTGCTGCCCGCCGATATCGTCGGCGTGGTGTCGAATCACGAGGATTTCAGGCGCCTGACGGAATGGTATGAACTGCCGTTTCACCATCTGCCGGTCACGCCGGACAACAAGCCCGAACAGGAGGCAGCCCTGCTGTCCCTGCTGCGTGAGCACAACGTCGACCTGCTGGTGCTGGCGCGCTACATGCAGATTCTCTCGCCAGAGGCCTGCCGGGAGCTGAATGGGCGCTGCATCAATATTCACCACTCTTTTCTGCCCAGCTTCAAGGGGGCAAAGCCCTACCACAGGGCCTACGCTCGGGGGGTCAAGCTGGTGGGCGCCACCGCCCACTACGTGACCGAGGATCTGGATGAAGGGCCGATCATCGAGCAGGACGTCGTCCGGGTCAGCCACGCGACCTCGACTCTCGAAATGACCCATCTCGGACGCGAGGTGGAAGCGCGCGTGCTGGCGCGGGCAGTGCGCTGGCACCTGGAGCACCGGGTCATGCTCAATGGTCACCGGACCATCGTGTTCGAACACTGAAACGGTGCGGGTAATATTGATTCTCTGTAGCGTAGCTGGCTGAGCTCAAAACAGTCGCAAAGGGAGTCAGAGCATGGGGCCGCTATCGGGAATCAGGATTATCGAACTGGCGGGCATCGGTCCCGGACCTTTCGCCGGGATGCTGCTGGCCGACATGGGAGCCGAAGTGATTTCGGTGGAGAAGGCGACGAGCAAGCAGGCCAAGCCGCAGCCCGACTGCAGCCGGCGCGGCAAACGCTCCATCGCGCTCAACCTGAAGAGTCCGGCCGGTATCGAAGCGTTGCTCCAGCTGGTCGAACAGGCCGATGTGCTGTTCGAAGGGTTCAGGCCCGGGGTGACCGAGCGCCTGGGTATCGGTCCCGATGTCTGCCTGGCGCGAAATCCCAGGCTGGTCTATGGCCGCATGACCGGATGGGGGCAGACCGGCCCGCTGGCCCAGGCTGCCGGTCATGACATCAATTACATCTCGCTGACGGGCGTGCTCAGCGCCATCGGCCGGTCCGGTGAGCGCCCGGTTCCTCCGCTCAATCTGGTCGGAGACTTTGGCGGGGGGGGGATGTTTCTCGTTGTCGGCATTCTCGCCGCCCTGCTGGAAACCCGTCGTTCCGGCAAGGGGCAGGTGATTGATGCCGCCATGACCGACGGCTCGGCCTTGCTCATGTCCATGATGCATTCCATGCAGGCCATGGGCGCCTGGAAGATGCAGCGTGGCACCAACATGCTGGATACGGGGGCGCATTTCTACGAGGTTTACGAGACAGCCGATGGCAAATACGTGTCGATCGGTTCGATCGAGCCGCAGTTCTATCGCCTGTTGATGGACAAGGCCGAACTGGATCCCGCCGTTTTCGGCCTGCAGATGAACGTGCCGCAATGGCCGCAGCTGAAGGAGAAGCTGGCGGAGGTTTTTCGTCAGAAGACTCAGGCGCAGTGGTGCGAGCTGATGGAGGGCAGCGATGTCTGTTTTGCGCCGGTGCTCGATTTTCAGGAAGCGCCAGGCCACCCGCACAATGCCGCACGCCAGACCTATATCGAACTCGATGGCATGATGCAGCCGGCTCCCGCACCCCGTTTTTCCCGCACGCCCTCGGCAGTGGCTTTTGGCGCCCGGGCCATGGGCGCGGACACCCGGGAGGTCCTCGCGGACTGGGGGTTTTCAGCCGAGCAGATTGCGGGGCTGCAGGAGCAGGGCGGGCTGGCCTGAGGGACGCGGCCGGGCCGGCGCGGCCTTGGCCCGGCCGGTCCGGAAGGGGCGGCGGTCCGAGGACGTCCTGCGCGCGCTCCGCTGGATCGGGAGCGGGATTCTCCCGCGCAACGGTTTCAGGCGAAGCTGGATTTTTCGGCGAAATGCTCGATCGCGCGCAACACGTCCCGGCGACTGATCTGGCCGACCAGTCGGTTGTCGTCCACCACCGGATAGCGCTTGTAGGGATGGCCGAGGAACATCTTGGCGACATCCATGATGGAGGTTTCCGCGTCCACCGTGACGGCCTTGTCGCTCATGAAATCCTTCACGGTGCCGCCCATTTCTCCGTAATAGCCGGAGTCCAGAGCCACTTTGAGGCAGTCCTTTTCCGACAGGACGCCAATAATTTCGCCCAACTGGTCGACTACGGGGGCGCCGGAGATTCCGTGCTCCAGCAGCAGCCGGATGGCCTGCAGAACATCCTGGTCAGGCTTGAAGGTGACCAGATTGGCCTGCATGTAATCCTTGACTGTCAACGAGTGCAGCATGCCATTCCCCCAATCGATAAGTCAGCACACGACGCGGGCGTCATTGTGACATGCGACGCGGCGCGGGTTAATACTCATGGGCCGATTTGGCTCAACCAGCCGAGCAGGGACTGCGGCCAGAGCCCAAGCCAGAAAACGAAAACGAACATGGCCGCCAGCGCCACGCCACTGCTGAGACTGCTTTCGCTGAGTTCGCCCTCGCGCGCGGGCGCCCCCCCTGCCGGCCGCTGGAACATCACGATGGTCAGGCGCAGGTAATAATAGAGTCCGATCGCGCTGCCCAGGATGATGGCGGCGACCAGCAGCCAGCTGGCCAGACTGACGCCGACGGCCAGCACGTAGAACTTCGCCAGGAAGCCGGCGGTCATGGGTACCCCCGCCAATGACAGGAGCATGGGGGTCAGGACGCTCGTCAGGACAGGACGTCGCCAGAACAGGCCGCGATAGGTCTCGAAATCGTCGGCGTCCGCCAGGCCGGTCGGACGGGACAGCCGACTGACCACGCCGAAGGCGCCCAGGGTGGTGGCGAAATAGGCGGCGAGATAGAAAAGCACCGCTTCGGCAGCCAGCGGACCGCCCAGAATGATCGGCACCAGCAGATAACCGACATGCGCAATCGAAGAATAGGCAAGCAGACGCTTGACGCTGCGACTCTGCAGGGCGAGAAGGTTGCCGGCGGCGATCGTGGTGATCGCTATCAGGCCAAGAAGCAGCGCGAGGCTCGATGGAAGACCAGCGCCCATCACGAGACGCAGTAGCACCGCGGCGACGGCGCCCTTGGACACGGTGGCCAGGAACCCCGTCACCGGGGCGGGCGCGCCGGCATAGACGTCGGCTGTCCAGAGATGGAAGGGGACCAGCGACAGCTTGAAGCCCAGGCCCGCAATGGCCAGGGCCAGGCCGACGCGCGCGAGTTGCCCGTCGGCGGGCGAGGCTGCCGCAAGGCGTCCCGCCCATTCGGACAGCACCAGAGTGCCGCTGGCCGCATAGATCAGGGCGAGGCCCAGCAGCAGGCTGGCCGAGGAGGCAGCGGACAGCAGCAGATACTTGAGCACGGCCTCCAGTGACGCCCGCGATTCGCGCGGATAGGCGATCATGCCAAACAGGGCGATGGTCATGATTTCCAGCCCCAGCAGCAGGGTGGCGGCATGGCGTGCGCCGCCCAGGACCGAGGCGCCCAGCACCGCCAGCAGCAGAAGCAGATACATCTCCTCCCGGGGCAGCGCCAGCTCCTGCAGGTAGCCATAAAGCAGCAAGGTCACGGTGAGTCCGGCCAGAATGACCAGGGCCTGAAGCGTGCGCGCGTAGGCGTCGAAGGCCATCAGTGGCGTGATCCGGTCATCGCCCGGCGCCTGCCAGCAAGCGGCGAGGGCGATCAGCAGGACGAGGGTCGTCAGCTGCGCGGTCGCCTGATGATGCCGGGTGGCGGAAATCAGGAGCATCAGCAGGACGGAGCCGCCGGCGAGCACGATCAAGGGCGCCAGGGAGAGCAGTTCCAGTGCGCTCATGGCAGTCCCCCCGCGTAGGCGAGAACCAGCGTGCGCAGGGCTGCATCGGCCGTGTCCAGCAGCGGCTGCGGGTACAGCCCCATGCCCAGCAGCAGGGCCATCAGCAC
>JBFKIN010000178.1:0-5850 GCA_041632255.1 Oceanococcus sp.
CCGTGGTCGAGATGGCCGCCAAGTACAGCCATCTGGGCAAGCTCTATGAGCCGACCGCCCGGATGCAGGAGATGGCCGCCAACGGCGAAACCTATTACGGATAGGCCCCATGTCCCGCGCCGTTCACGCAGCCTGCGCGATGCTCACCTCCTGGAAGGTGGCGTTCGCGGGCCGAGCTGGCCGGGACACTGGAGCCGGATGATTCCCGAGAATCTGGAGTAACACCATGACTGAAGTGGTAATTGTTGACGCGGTCCGCACCCCGATGGGTCGTTCCAAGGCTGGCGTGTTCCGCAATGTGCGCGCCGAGAACCTGTCCGCGGCCGTGATCAAGGCGCTGCTGGAACGCAACCCGAGCATTTCTGCCAAGGACGTGGAAGACGTGATCTGGGGTTGCGTGCAGCAGACCCTGGAGCAGGGCTTCAACATCGCCCGCATGGCCTCGCTGCTGGCCGGACTGCCGCACGAGGTATCCGGCCAGACGGTGAACCGCCTTTGCGGTTCGTCGATGACGGCCATCCACACCGCCGCCGGCGCGATCCATGCCGGTCTCGGCGACCTGTTCATCTGCGGCGGCGTCGAGCACATGGGCCACGTTCCGATGAATCACGGCGTGGATCCGAACCCGGAGCTGTCCCTGCATGTGGCCAAGGCCTCGGGCATGATGGGGCTCACCGCCGAGATGCTCGGCACCATGAACGGCATTTCCCGCCAGGCCCAGGATGAATTTGCCCTGGCCTCGCACCAGAAGGCCTATCGGGCGAACACGCAGGGTGAATTCGCCCGCGAGATGATTCCGGTGGCCGGTCACGCGGCCGACGGCGCCGCCACCCTGGTCGATTTCGACGAGGTGGTGCGTGCCGATGCCAGCCTGGAATCGCTGGCTGCCCTCAAGCCGGTGTTCAATCCGGCCAGCGGCACGGTGACGGCCGGCAATTCCTCGGCCCTGTCCGACGGCGCCGCCGGTTGCATCATCATGTCGCGCGAGAAGGCGGATGAACTGGGCCTGAAGCCGCTGGCCAAGATCCGTGCCATGGCCAGTGCCGGCTGCGATCCGTCGATCATGGGCCGCGGCCCCGTGCCGGCGACGCAGAAGGCGCTCAAGCGCGCCGGCCTGTCGCTCTCCGACATCGGCGCGATCGAGCTGAACGAGGCTTTTGCCGCCCAGTCCCTGGCCGTGCTGAAGGAACTCAAACTGCTGGATCAGCAGGACAAGGTGAACCTCAAGGGTGGCGCCATCGCCCTGGGTCACCCGCTGGGCTGCTCCGGCGCGCGCATCACCGGCGCGGTTGCCCACATCATGAACGAGCAGGACCAGCAGTTCGGGCTTGCCACCATGTGCATCGGCATGGGTCAGGGCGTGGCCACCGTGCTGGAGCGGGTGAACTGAGATCACCGCAGCGAGACGAAAAAAGCCGGGCGCAGCCCGGCTTTTTTGTGTCCGTCTGTCGCGCAGGATTGTGGCCGCACTGTGGTGCAGGCTAGGATCATGACGCACGAGGGGTTGGGCCTTTTGCCCGGGACTATCGAAAGGGAGATGCTGTGATGAGATACCTGCTGGGAATTGTCGCCGTAGTGCTGCCGTGCAGCCTGCTGGCCCAGCCGCGCGCGCATGTGGGCGGCGAGTTGGACGTGTACTTGATTCCGTCGGCCAATCTGGACGTCAGCGTGCCGGGGCTGGGAAGTGGCGATGACGATGGTGACGGTTTCGGGGCACGCATCAGGGCACCGATTTCGGACGTGCTGCGGGTCTCCGGCGAATACCAGAGCACCAGCTACGACGATACGAACATCGATCTCGACCAGCTGCGGGCCGGCCTGGAAATCGCCCTGGGTCACAGTGGTGTGGTGATCGAATACGTGGCGGCGGAACTGGACGGCGACGACATCGACGGTTTCGGCATTCACTGGCGCTTCAATACCCCGCTGAGCGAAACGCTCGATCTGTTCGGCCAAATCGGCTACCTGGCGCTGGAAGACGATGACAGCGGTGAGGATGTCAGCGGCGGTGAGTTCTCCATCGGCGTGGCCCTGCGTTTTGCCCCGCAGGTCAGCGGTTTTGTCGATTATCGGCTGACGGCCTTGGAAGATGACGCGGACACCGAAGTCGATTTCTCTGACTTCCGTATCGGGGTGCGCTTCGGCTTTTAGATCCCACTGACCGGCCGGAGCCGTCGCGATGTGGCGGCTTTCGGCGTCTGACAGCCGGTCTCACGCCCGTGGCGCGCGACCGGCTTTTTCGTGTCGGCCTGCTGGCGCGAGAGAGCCAGAGCCGTTTCGTCCCGAGCCGGCCGGCACACTGATCCGCCACGGCGCGGTTTGCGCGGTGGTGCCCTGTGCCCGCCTGGGATTGTCCGCAGCGCATTCTGGCGCCAGCAGAGGGATGACAGCGCCCAGGGTGGATGGTGCTGAACAGGCCGCAGATCCAACCGGCCGGCAGCACGAGCGGATGCCAGCGCAGCGGCGACGCGGGTTCTAGGCCGCGCGGCCCTTCCAGCGCACCTGTTCGCGCAGCCGCTCGTCCAGCGCCCGCAGCGCGGCATCGGAGGGCCCGATCAGCGCCAGCGCGCCGCCTTCGGGCAGCGCGCGGGCGAGACCGCTGAAGCGCTCATCGGCAAAACGCTGTTCGGCGGCAGCAACATGGGCGCCCGGCACGTAGAGGATGGTGACCGGGCCGTCGGGGCCCTCCGCGATCAGGTGCAGGCCGGGTCCCTGCGGTGTCGGGCAGATGAAGGCGAAGCGCACGGCCTCCAGCGAGCCCTGCAGCTCCGCGCCGACCCGCTGCATCAGGCCGGACAGGCGCGCGTCCGTGACGCTGCTGGCGGGCAGATGCTCCAGGTGATCGATCTCGTCGTAGACATGCGCCAGCGCCATGCTGGCGAAGCCGTCCTGTGGCTGAGGCGCCAGCCAGAGCAGGCTGCCCATGGCGACCAGTACCGAAGCCGCGAGGGCGTAGAGCGCAGACCGGCGGCGCCGGCGACTTTGCCGCAGGGCCACCCGCAGCAGCACGCGATCATCCAGGCCCTGGGGCACGGCGGGCTGCTGCAGCGCGAGGCCCAGCGCCTGATCCAGATGCAGGGCCTGCGCGGCGGCCTGCTGCATTGCGGGGTGGGCGGCCAACTCGCGGCGAAAGTCGGGGTCGGCCGAGCGCGGGTCGGCCAGGGTGCGCCGGCGCAGTTCCAGCTCATCCATGGGCCTGCTCCGTCCGCGGGGGGTTTACGATATCCATCAGCATCTTCTTGGCCCGAAACAGGCGGGTCATCACTGCGCCCTTGCCCAGATCCATGATCTGGGCGATCTCCTCACAGGAGAAGCCGCCCAGGGTCTGCAGCAGCAGCGGGTCGCGGTAGCCGGGTTCCAGTTGCAGGATCGCCCGGCGCAGTTCATGGCTGTCCAGGTCCTGCTCGAAGGCGGGCGTCAGCTCCGGCAGGCTGGCCAGGTCGGCATCGACGATGTCAAAGCGTTTGCGCTCGAAGCGGCGCGCATTCTCGCGTCGCAGGATGGTCATCAGCCAGGCCTTGGCCGCCTGATGCTCGTGCAGCTGATCCAGCGATTTCCATGCGCGCAGGAAGGTCTCCTGCACCAGATCCTCGGCGGTGGCGGCGTGTCCGTCGCACAGCCAGTAGGCATAGCGGTAGAGGGCGGCGGAGTGGCCGCGGACCAGGGCCTCGAAACGCTTGTGTCGATTCATGTCCCTCAAGACCTGCTCCCGCGGCGAATCCTTTCAGGCGCGGGACCACTTTGTGCCATATTGCGGGCCTTGCCAAGCCAGGAAGTCCACCATGTTGCGAGTGATCCCCGTTGCCGGCCTTGCCCTGCTGAGCGCCTGCAGCGTCACGGCTGATCGCGCGGCCTGGCCGGATCCCTGGGCTGCGGACGAAGCAGCCGTGGAAACGCTGGCCGTGGTTCGCGATCGCGGCTGGTTCAGCGGAGATGGCAGTTTTGCGCTCGGGCCCTACACGATCCGGCCGGTGCCACGCAGCTGGTGGGCCAAGGCGCCGGCGCAGAGCGGTTTCAGCATCGGTCTGGGCGGGGCGGTCATCGGCGTCAGCAAGGTGCATGACGAATCCGAGTTCAGCTTTCGCCTGCTGGCCCAGGGTGCAGATGTCGCGGCCGTGCGATGCGTGCAGTTCCTGCATGTGGAGAACTGGCACGGCGGGGTGGGCGACAACGACATCGGCAGTATCATCGTGGAAGGCAATCTGGCCTATCTGGCGAAGCTCAACTGCGAGGCGGTCGGTTTCCACCCGGATTGGACGGACTGGCGCCTCGACCTCCGGGCGGTGAACCAGCGGCCCTTCTTCGGAGTGTTGAAGACAGGCGAGAAGAGCTGGAGCGTGGGCGGCACCCAGGACGCCACCAGCGGTAGCCGCGAGGCGAGTACCGGTTTCGAACTGCGTGAGGGCGACAGCATCCTGGCCCGGCTGAATCGGCTGGATCCGGCGGATCTGCGTTGGCGAGCCGATCTGCCGCAGAGCGAGCGCCTGGCCCTGCTCGCGGCGGTCAGCAGCCTGCTGCTGGCCAATGACCCGCTGTCGCCCTGACCGGGGCGCAGCCGAAGCGGGTTCAGCGACTGTCGGCCGGATTCATGTCGAGCGGCCAGTCCAGTCATCCAGTTCCAGCTGCCAGTAGCCCACGTCGATCCAGCGCTCGAACTTGAAGCCGACCCTTTCGAAGCGCCCGACCGCGCGAAAGCCCAGTCGCTCGTGCAGAGCCACGCTGGCGGGATTGGGCAGGGAGATGCAGGCCACCGCCTGACGAACCGGCCCACCGGCGAGCTGCTCGAACAGGCGCCGGTACAGGGCCTCGCCCAGGCCGCGCCCGGTTTGCTCTGGCGCCAGATAGACACTGGTTTCCACCACGAAACGGTAGGCCGACTTGGCCTTCCAGGGGTTGGCGCAGGCGAAGCCTGCCAGTGCGCCGTCGATTTCCGTCACAAACCAGGGCAGGGCGCGCTCCTGCGCCAGTGCCAGGCGACTGGCAAACTCCAGTGCGGGCAGCAACTGTTCGTCAAACGTGCTGACCGTGTGGGCGATGTAATGGTTGTAGATGTCGGCCAGCGCAGCGCAGTCCTGCTCCTGTGCCGGGCGGATGGAGATATCGGGCATGGCTTTAGTATGCGCCCGGAGCGCGCGGGCGGGCAGAGACGAAGGCAGGTGGGCGGCCGCGCCCGCGCGGTGGGCCGGTCTGCGCCCTCCCGGTCAGATCGGCGTGCGGCGCAGACGCAGGGCGTTGCCGATGACCGACACCGAGGACAGGCTCATGGCCGCCGCCGCCAGCATCGGGCTGAGCAGCAGGCCGAACACCGGATACAGCAGGCCCGCGGCCACCGGCACCCCCGCCGAGTTGTAGGCGAAGGCGAAGAACAGGTTCTGGCGGATATTGCGCATGGTCGCCTGCGACAGCCGGCGGGCGCGCACGATGCCGCCCAGATCGCCCTTGACCAGGGTGACGCCAGCCGACTCCATCGCCACATCGGTGCCCGTGCCCATGGCGATCCCGACATGCGCGCTGGCCAGGGCGGGCGCGTCGTTGATGCCGTCGCCGGCCATCGCGACGATGCGTCCTTCGGACTGCAGGCGGCTGACCGCCTGTGCCTTGTCCTCGGGCAGCACATCGGCAATCACCTCGTCGATGCCCAGTTGCCGGGCCACGGCCTCGGCGGTGGCCCGGGAGTCGCCGGTCAGCATGACCACGCGCAGTCCGGCCTCGCGCAGGGCCCGGATGGCTTCCGGCGTGGACGCCTTGATCGGGTCGGCGACGCCGATCAGGCCGGCCAGACGGCCGTCCGCCGCCACCATCATCACGGTCTGGCCCTGGCCGCGCAGGGCCTCGGCGCGTTCGGCCCAG
>JBFKIN010000179.1:0-5849 GCA_041632255.1 Oceanococcus sp.
GCCGCTTCGAGCTTCTGGGCCAGTTTCAGTGGCGTCTGGCCGCCGAATTGCACGATCACGCCGACGGGCTTTTCGCGCTCGATGATCTCCATCACGTCCTCGAACACCAGGGGTTCGAAGTACAGCCGGTCCGAGGTGTCGTAGTCCGTGGAGACCGTTTCCGGGTTGCAGTTGACCATGATGGTCTCGTAACCATCCTCGCGCAGGGCCAGCGCGGCGTGGACGCAGCAGTAGTCAAACTCGATGCCCTGCCCGATGCGGTTCGGCCCCCCACCCAGCACAACGATCTTCTTGCGATCAGTGATCTCGGCTTCGCACTCCTCCTCGTAGGTCGAGTAGAGATAGGCCGTGGCGCTGGGGAATTCCGCGGCGCAGGTGTCAACGCGCTTGTAAACCGGACGAATACCCCAGTCATAGCGGCGCTTGCGGATCGTTTCCATGGTGCTGCCCAGCAGCGCGGCCAGTCGCCGGTCCGACAGCCCCAGCTTTTTCAGATGGCGCAGTTCGGTCTCGTCGATTTCCGGCAGCTGGCGCCCTTCCAGTTCCAGCTCTGCCTGGATGATTTCCTCGATCTGCTCAAGGAACCAGGGATCGATCTTGGAGAACTGATGCACCTCCTCGACCGACATCCCGTGGCGAAAGGCATCACCCACGTACCACAGGCGACGGGCGCGCGGGATGGACAGTTCTTCGCGGAGCACCTCGACCCGCTTGTCCTCGGCCACTTCGGCCAGCATGGTTTCAAAGCCATCGGAACCAATCTCCAGGCTCCGCATGGCCTTGAGCAGGGATTCCTGAAAGCTTCGGCCGATGGCCATGACCTCGCCCACCGACTTCATCTGGGTGGTCAGACGGGAGTCAGCCTGCGGGAATTTTTCGAATGTGAAACGGGGTATCTTGGTGACGACGTAGTCGATGCTCGGCTCGAACGAGGCCGGCGTCGCGCCCCCGGTGATCTCGTTGCGCAACTCGTCCAGCGTGTAGCCGATCGCCAGCTTGGCCGCGACCTTGGCGATCGGAAAGCCGGTGGCCTTTGAGGCCAGTGCCGAGGAGCGGGACACCCGAGGGTTCATCTCGATGATCACGAGACGTCCGTCTTCCGGATTGACCGCGAACTGCACGTTCGAGCCGCCGGTATCGACGCCGATCTTGCGCAGCACCGCCAGGGAGGCGTCGCGCATGATCTGGTATTCCTTGTCTGTCAGGGTCTGGGCTGGCGCCACGGTGATCGAATCACCGGTATGGACGCCCATGGGATCAAGGTTTTCGATCGAGCAGACGATGATGCAGTTGTCGTTGCGGTCCCGCACCACCTCCATCTCGTACTCTTTCCAGCCGAGCAGGGATTCTTCCAGCAGGACTTCGTCGGTCGGCGACAGGTCCAGCCCGCGGGCAACGATTTCCTCAAACTCCTCGGGGTTGTAGGCAATGCCCCCGCCGGAGCCGCCCAGGGTGAATGACGGCCGGATGATGATGGGAAAGCCGATCTTGGCCTGTGCCTCGCGAGCCTGCTCCATGTCATGCGCGAGCAGGCTGCGGGCCGATTCCAGACCGATCTGGTTCATCGCCTCGCGGAACTGTTCACGGTCCTCGGCCATGTCGATGGCTTCTTTCGAGGCGCCGATCATTTCCACCCCGAACTTGTCCAGCACGCCTTCGCGCGCCAGATCCAGGGCGCAGTTGAGCGCGGTCTGCCCACCCATCGTGGGCAACAGGGCGTCCGGCCGCTCCTTCTCGATGATCTTGGCCAGCACCGGCCAGGAAATGGGCTCAATATAGGTGGCGTCCGCGAGGTCCGGGTCGGTCATGATGGTCGCGGGATTCGAGTTGACCAGAATGACCCGGTAGCCCTCCTCACGCAGGGCCTTGCAGGCCTGGGCGCCGGAATAATCGAATTCGCAGGCCTGACCGATCACGATGGGACCGGCGCCGATGATCATGACGCTCTGGATGTCTTGTCTTTTGGGCATGTGCTTTACGAAATTTCCCTGGTCGCTTTCGCGGAAGTCGGCGC
This sequence comes from Oceanococcus sp., assembly GCA_041632255.1. Lineage (GTDB taxonomy): Bacteria > Pseudomonadota > Gammaproteobacteria > Nevskiales > Oceanococcaceae > Oceanococcus. Next base: position 2,015 of record JBFKIN010000179.1, read on the forward strand.
TGATCTCTGAAGCAGCGGGACGCGCATCAGGCCTTGGCGCCCAGCATGGCGACGAATCGCTCGAACAAGGGGCTCACGTCATGCGGCCCCGGGCTGGCTTCCGGATGTCCCTGGAAACTGAAGGCCGGGCAGTCAGTCCGGGCAATCCCTTGCAGGGAGCCGTCAAACAGGGAGCGGTGCGTCGCCTTGAGTTCTGCGGGCAGGCTCTCTTCATCCACCGCGAAACCGTGGTTCTGGCTGCTGATCCAGACCTGACCCGTTTCCAGGTCCTGGACCGGGTGGTTGGCACCGTGGTGGCCGAACTTCATCTTCACCGTCCGCGCACCGCTGGCCAGCCCCAGAATCTGGTGACCCAGACAGATGCCCATCAACGGCACCTTGCGCTCCATCAGTACCCGCGCCGCATGAATGCCATTTTCGACCGGTTCCGGATCGCCCGGCCCGTTGGACAACATGACCCCGTCGGGATTCATCGCCAGGACCTCTTCCACCGGGGTGGACACCGGCACAACCGTCAGGGCGCAGCCCAGATGCACCAGTTCACGCAGGATGTTGTGCTTGACGCCAAAGTCGTAGACGACGACCTGATAACGTGACCGGGCAGGCTCCTGCCGCCAGAGGCCAGCATTCCACTCATAGGGCGCCTTGCAACTGACATCACTGGCCAGATCGGCGCCCTTCAGCCCGGAGAAAGCCTGAGCGCGGGCGATGGCTCCCGCTTCGTCCAACTGGTCGCCCACGACGAGGCAACCGTTCTGAGCGCCCTTGTCCCTGAGCAGCCGGGTCAGACGCCGGGTATCTATGTCACAGATGCCGGGCTTGCCGTGTTCACTCATGTAGGCGTCCAGGCTGGCCTGGCTGCGCCAGTTCGACGGCGCCCTGGGCGGCAGCCGCAGCACCAGGCCGGACAGGTGGAGCTGATCCGACTCCGCATCCTCCTCATTGACGCCGACATTTCCGATGTGCGGGTACGTCAAGAGGACGATCTGCTGGGCATAGGACGGGTCGGTCAGGATCTCCTGATACCCCGTCATGGCCGTATTGAAAACCACTTCCCCGACGCTGACCGCGTCGGCCCCGAATCCCCGACCCCGGAACACCGTTCCGTCTGCCAGGGCCAATATGGCGTTTTTGCGACTCAAAACCGGCTAATCCCGTACTGGCTGCGTCTCGCCGGGGGCGACACGCAGGCAAAAAAAGGGGGGCGACAGCCCCCGCAGACGGCCGGATTATACAGACCCGGAAGACGAAAAAGTAGATGTCTGGCATCTGATCCGCCCAATGGCCGAGTCCCGGGGCGCCCCCGGTCGGCCATCCTTCAAATGTCTGTTCGTGTGCGCAATCATGTGCATTCCACAGACAGATGATTGACGGGCAATCGCATGGGAGACATTCACACGGGGGCACTCATCGGCAAGGTGGCGGTCCTGACCGGCGGCACTGGGAATCTGGGGCGAGCGGTCACCCGACGACTGCATCAAGAGGGCGCGCAACTGGCGCTGCTGGTCCGCGACCCCGACCGGGCCAAGGCACTGTTCAAAGACCTTGATGACGACCGCCTGCTCCTGCTCGAGGCCGATCTGCTGGACGAGGCCAGCGTGGCCGCTGCCGTTCGGCAGGTGCAGAACCACTGGGGGGGCATCGATATGCTGGCCAATCTGGCCGGTGGCTTTCGCATGGCGCCAGCAGTCCACGCAGGAGCCCTGCAGGATTTTCGGGCCATGCTGGATCTGAATTTCTACGCCGCCCTGCACAGCATCCAGGCGGTCGTGCCCGCCCTGGAACGCCGTGGTGGCGGCCAGATCGTCAACATCGGCGCCGCCGTCGAACCCGCACCGGCACAACTGGCAGCCTACGCCGCGTCGAAAAGCGCGCTCTTGCGGCTGACCGAGGCGCTTTCAGCCGAATGGCGAGGCCGTGGCATTCAGGTCAACGCCATTCTCCCCGGCATTATCGACACGCCGGAAAACCGCGCCGCCATGCCGGACGCCGACATCTCGGGCTGGGTCAGCCCCGAGCAGCTCGCCGAGGTCATCGCGTTTCTCGTTTCACCCGGCGCTGAAGCCGTGCATGGCGCCCTGATTCCGGTCACCGGCACCGGCTGACCCCGTCGTTCTCGCCAAGGCCGGGAAACGATATCGTCGAAAGCAGAAGGCGCCGGGGCCGGGGCAGACGCTCCGCCACACCCCGGGCGAGAACACGCGCTGCTGTCCACAGGCCACGCACCGCTGTCCACAGGCGCTGACTCTGCGACCAAACGCCCACTGCGCCCAACGGGGTAAAATGGCCGGATGCTTCTCGGTTCCTACAATTATGTCCAGCCCGTGGCGCTGGCCCCCATGGCCGGCATCACGGATCGGCCTTTCCGCCAGTTGTGCCGGCGCTGGGGCGCCAGCTATGCGGTCAGCGAAATGCTGACCAGTGACACCCGCCTGTGGCAGACCCGCAAATCGCAGCTGCGCATGGATCATCGCGGCGAGGACGGGCCGCGCATCGTGCAGATCGCCGGAGCCGATCCGGACATGCTGGCCGAAGCTGCCCGGCTGAATGTGGAGCGCGGCGCCGAGGTTATCGATATCAACATGGGCTGCCCGGCAAAGAAGGTCTGCCGCCGCGCCGCAGGCTCCGCCTTGCTGGCTGACGAGCCCCTGGTCGGGCGCCTGCTCAGGGCCGTGGTGGCCGCCGTGGATGTTCCGGTCACGCTGAAGTACCGGACCGGGCCCAGTCCGACGGACAACAACGCCGTGCGCATCGCCGCCCTGGCACAGGATGCCGGCATCGCGGCCCTGGCGCTGCATGGACGCAGCCGGGAAGACGCCTTTCGGGGTACGGCCGAACACGCCACGGTGCGCGCAGTGAAACGGGCGGTCTCCATCCCGGTGCTGGCCAATGGTGACATCCGCAACGCCACCCAGGCTCGGCACATTCTGGAATCCAGTGGCGCAGACGGCCTGCTGATCGGCCGCGGCGCCCAGGGCCGGCCCTGGCTGTTCCGGCAGATCCGGGCTCTGCTGGATGCAGGCGAGAGTCTGGGAGAGCCCTGCTTCGACGAGCAGAACGCGGTGATTCTTGAACACATCGCCGGCATTCACGCGTTCTACGGCCCTGAACAGGGCGTACGCATCGCCCGCAAGCACATTGGCTGGTATCTGGAACATCGAGCTGATTCGGGACCGCTGCGGCGGGAACTGATGCGCTGTCGCAGTGCCGAAGAGCAGCTCTCCCATCTGCAGAACGCCCTGCGCGTGCTGCACCGTCAGGCCGCCTGAAGCGGCCTTCATGACCATCCAAGGCAAGAACATGAGCACAACCCGCCTGCCATGGGGGCTGAGCAAGAACAAGGCCGCCCTGCTGCTGCTGGCCATCGCCATCATCATCTTTGTGGGGCTGCGGGCCACCCGCCCGACGGCCCAGGTGGATCCCAGCGCGGAGCCGATTTACAGCGTGCGCACCCTGAGTGCCCAGCCGGCCGCCCTCTCCCCCATGCTCAAGCTCTACGGCACGGTGGTCGCCCCCGGTCGGGCGGAACTCACCGCAGCACTCAGTGCTGATGTGGTTGCGGTGCACAAGCTCGCAGGCGACACGGCCGCTCGGGGTGAATTGCTGATCGAGCTGGACGACGCTGAGGCGCAAATCGCCCTGACCCAGGCCTCGGCGGGTCTGCAGCAGGCCGAGGCGCAGCTGGCCCTGGACCGCAGCCAGAGATCGACCAACAAGCAGGCCCTGGAACAGGAGCGGGAACTGCTGGCGCTGGCGGAGCGCGCAGTGGCGCGGGCCGTGAAGCTGCGCAACGACGGCGTGCTATCCGAAGCCGACCTCGATGCGACCAAGCAGA
>JBFKIN010000180.1:0-5838 GCA_041632255.1 Oceanococcus sp.
CGCCGCCCTATATCATCGAGGTCTTTCGCGGCAACGAATCACAGAAGGTGAGGGATTGATGAACGGGAAATGGCATCTGATCACCCTGCTGTGCCTGCCGCTCAGTCTTTGGGCTGGCGTTGCGCCCGAGAATGTCGTGCTGCTTGAGGCGGGCACCCACCACCTGATGCGCGAGGATCTGAATGTCAGCCGGGTGGCCGTTGGCAATCCGGACATCGCAGATGTGAATGTGATCAACCGCCATGAACTGCTGGTGACCGGCAAGAGCGAGGGCGTGACAAGCTTGCTGGTCTGGTACAAGGGAGTGAAACAGACGCGGGCCTATCGTCTGGTGGTCCGGCCTATCGAGGATCCGCTGGCGGACGGTGCGGCGCAGGATGAGGAACTGGCCGGCGCGCGAATCGCAGACGGCCGCCTCGGTGGTGAACTGCCCAACGTGATGGCCCACGCGCGGGCCCGGCAACAGGCGGGTGACAAGCCGGTGGACGCCTCCGCGATCACCCTGCAGACCCAGGTGCTGACCGAGATCAAGATCGCCGAACTGTCGCGCAGCACCCTCAAGCAGTTTGGTTTCAACTTTCTGGTCAACCAGCTGGACGGCACTGCGGCGCTGACCCGGCCGGGCACGCTGTCCGGCGCCACGATCACCCGCAATGAAGCCACCGACAACCGTGCGGCCTTCAACAGCGTGGAACTCACCAGCGGATCCGGATTTCTGCCGTTGAGCAATGCTTTCAATCTGGTTTTCGGTGACGCGACCCAGAACATTCTGGGTTATCTCAGCGTGCTGGAAGGGCAGGGTCTGGTGCGGACCCTGGCCGAGCCGAGCCTCGTTGCCATGACCGGACAAACCGCCACCTTCCTGGCCGGCGGCGAGTTCCCGGTGCCCGTGTCCCAGGGCACCAGTGGCGGCATCTCGATCGAATACAAGGAATTTGGCGTGCGCCTGTCGCTGACGCCGACGGTGCTGGACCGCAACCGGATCGCGCTGAAGGTCGCGCCCGAGGTGAGTGAACTGGATTTCTCTGCGGGCGTGCAGGTCAGCGGCACCGCAGTGCCGGCCCTGACCGTGCGCCGGACCGATACGACGGTCGAGCTGGGTGATGGCGAGAGTTTCGTCATCAGCGGACTGGTCTCGCGCAACATGATGGCCAACGTGGACAAGGTGCCGTTCCTGGGTTCGATTCCCATACTCGGCGCCTTTTTCAAGTCCAGTCGTTACGACCGGGATGAACGCGAGCTGGTGATGGTGGTGACCCCACACCTGGTCAGCCCGCTCAAGGCCGGTGCCGACACGCCGGAACTGCCCGGCCAGAAATATGACGGTTACAAGCCCAGTTCGGCGAATCTGATCTTCATGGAAACCGGCAACTTCAGTTCCGGGTACAGCCGATGAATACACAGGCGGCCGTCATTGCACGCGACCCCGTCTATCTCAGCTGGTTGAAGGAAACGCTGGGTCCGGGCACGGAGCTGCACTGGGTCCGGCCGGATGATCCGGCTGAGCCCGTACCCGCTCAACTGCTCGGCATTGACGACCTGGAACTGGCCTTCGTCGAGGCGGGCGCTGACAGTGAACAGGCGGAGTTGCTGGAATTGCTGGCGGATGAGAATCCGAAGCTGCTGCTGGTGGCGGTGGGGGCAGACAGTCCGACCGACGCGGTGCTCGAAGCCATGCGAGCGGGCGCCCGAGACTTCTTCGTCATGGGGCGCGACGATCGTCAATTGCCGGAGCGCCTGCGCAAGTTGATGCGCAAGACCGCCAGCACTCTGGGGATCGGTGAGCGCAGTGCGCGCATCTATTCCATCCATTCGGCGCCCGGTGGGCAGTCCATGGCCTGGAGCGCTGAGCACCTTGCCCTGGCCCTGCTCGACGACTGCCGGCCCGGCGACAAGGTGCTGTTGCTCGACATGGCCCAGCCCTACGGCGCCTCGCTGGTCTTTCTCAATCTGGCGCAGAACTATTCCCTGCTGGATGCGGTGCAGGACGTTCATCGCTGTGACGCCACGCTGATCGACACGGCCTTCGTGAAGCACAGCTCCGGACTGTATGTGCTGTCCCTGCCGGAGGATCTGGTCGAGCCCACCCGGATGGACGAGCGCGACCTGCTTGCGCTGCTGGATGTGCTGGCCAAGCACTTCCACAGCATCGTGGTCTGCTGCTCCAGCAACCTGGGCATCGAAAGTCAGGCCGGGATCGTCGCGCGGGCCCGCGCCGGTTTCATGATCAGCGACGGTAGCATCCTGAACAGCCGTTCCAACAAGCACCTGCTCAAGGCCCTGCGGCTGGAGGAATGCCCGCTGGATCGTCTGGGGCTGGTGGTGGACAGCGACGGCATCGCCAAGGGCCTGGACGCGCCCAGCCTGGCCCAGCTGATCGAGTTGCCGCTGTGGGCGGAAATGCCGGTGAACTACCAGAACCGTCTGCGTGCCATGAACACCGGCGAATCGCTGTACAAACTGGCGCCCAAGGACCCCTATTGCCGGGCGATGCGCGATCTGGCCCGCCGTCTGGCCGTGCAGGACCCGAAGAATCTGGTCTATCGACCCGATTCCAGCGGCCTGCTGCAGCGCATTTTCGGCGATTGACCGTCTGATGCCCGCCGAGCAGGAAAGCAGGCAGAACAGCTTCCGGCTGTCGGCCCAGTATCAGCAGCTGAAGTCCAAGCTGCACCGGCACATGATCACCCTGATCGAGGAGCGCGACCTGCAGATCGATGACTGGCCGGCGAGCAAGCTGCGCCGCTTCATCGAGGACAATGTCCGCGGGTTCGTGCAGGACAACCGCCTGGCCGTGAACACGCGAGAGGCCGCGCTGCTGTCGCAGGATGTCGAGGACGAACTGGTCGGGCTGGGGCCGTTGCAGGAACTGGTCGATGACGAGAGCGTGGATGACATCGTGGTCAATGGCCCGCAACGCGTCTATGTGGAACGGGCCGGCAAACTGGAGCAGGCCAGCATCCGATTCGCCGACAACGCCCATGTGGTGCGGGTGGTGCAGCGAATTCTGTCTCCCATCGGCCGGCGTATCGACGAGTTTCACCCGATGGTGGATGCCCGTCTGGCGGATGGCAGCCGGGTCAATGCGATCATCCCGCCCGTGGCTCTGGATGGCCCCTGCGTGTCCATACGCAAGTTTCGGCGCGAGCCGCTCAGCGCGGATGAACTGATCGAGAGCGGCTCGGTGACCCGCGAAATTCTGGATTTCCTCAGCGAGGCTGTCCGCCAGCGACGCAGCATGATCGTGGTTGGTGGCACGGGATCAGGCAAGACCACCTTCCTGAATCTGCTCAGTCGCTGGATACCCGAGGCCGAGCGCGTCATTACCATTGAGGATGCCGCCGAGCTGCGTCTGAACAATGACCACGTGGTGCGGCTGGAAACCCGCCCCCCCAACCTGGAGGGCGAGGGCGAAGTCAGCGCCCGCGATCTGGTCCGCAATGCGCTGCGCATGCGTCCCGACCGGATCATCCTGGGTGAGGTGCGCGGCGATGAAGTGCTCGACATGTTGCAGGCCATGAACACCGGGCATGAGGGCTCCATGACCACCCTGCACGCCAACAGCACCCGCGACGCGTTGCATCGGATTGAACTGCTGGCCGGATTCGCCGGTTTCAATGGCACGACGCAAACCCTGGACCGGCAGATCGGCAGCGCCCTGGACCTGATGGTGCAGTTGACGCGTCTGCCGGATGGTCGCCGGCGCCTGATCGAGGTCAGCCGTGTCGAATTCGCCGGCGAGGGTCTCGTCACCGTGCCGCTGTTCCGTTACCAGCCGGACAACGACAGCTTCGAGGCCTGCTGATGGGGCTGCTGTTCATGTTTCTGGCGGTGCTCCTGCTGCTGATGGCGGCGGGGCTGTTCCTGGCCAGCAGCCGGCAGTCGCAGGCAGTCGAGATCGACTGGAAAGCCCGGATCAGCGGCGATACGCCGACGCCCGCCACGCTGCCGACGGCGCAATCAAGCCGGGATCCGTTGCTGCGCTGGTTCGATCATCACCTGCAGCGCGCGGGCCTGGAGGTGGATGCGACCAGCCTGCAGAAAGTTCTGGCTGCGATGCTTGTGATCGCCCTGCTGTTCGGTCTGGCCGGCGGTCTGCTGGCCGGGATCGTGGCCCTGTTCACCCAGATGGTGCTGGCCTATCTCTGGTCCCTGCGCCGTGAGGCCGCCCGACGGGTGCGGATCATGGAGCAACTGCCGGATTTCCTGGAGTACATGATGCGGGCCTTATCCGCGGGAAACAGCCTGGAAGAATCGCTGTACAACGCCACGGCGGAGGCGGAGGAGCCCTCCCGCAGCCTGTTCCTCAGCGTCAGCCGTCAGGTCCGCCTTGGCGCGCCGATTGAGGATGTGCTCGACCAGGCGGCGGAAATCCACAAGATTCCGGATATTCGGGTCATGGCCATGGCGGCTCGCGTCAATCGGCGTTTCGGGGGCAGCCTGCGACGTATTTTCAAAAGCCTGATCCAGGCCGTGCGAGAGCGTGATGCGGCAGCCCGCGAGCTGCGCGCGCTGACCGCCGAGACGCGCTTTTCCGCCGTCGTGCTGGCGGTGGTGCCGATTGTGCTGTCGGCCTACATCCTGTGGCAGAACCCGGACTATTACCTGGATATGTGGAATCAGTCGCGGGGCCGGGGCTTGCTGCTGCTGTCCGTGGCCCTGCAGGCCTCCGGCGTGCTGGTGATCTGGCGCATGCTGCATGCCGCCGAGGAGAATTACTGATGGCGGCCGCTCTGCTCTTCGCTCTGGCCGGCATTCTGCTGGCCGGCGCCCTGTTCCTCGGCTTGTGGTGGCTGCTGAGTCTGCGCGAGACCCAGCGCGCCGCCCGCCGGGTGACCACCGACATCCTGCCGATGGACGAGGACCTGGCGGTGGATCGCTGGTGGCAGCTGTTTGCCGAGCCCGGCGCGCGCATGGATCGCTGGTTTGACGAGAATGGCGAAACAGAGCGCCTGCTGGCTCAGGCGGCGCTGCGCTCCGCTGCCCAGCGGGCGGCTTATTTCGCCGCTCAGGCCGTGTTGCCGCTGTGCGGGCTGGGTGCGGTCGTGCTTGGCTTCATCGTGGGCCGCCTGAACGGATTCGAGGGCTTCATCGGCGGCTTCATCATCATCATCCTGAGCCTGCTGGCCCCGCGCTGGTGGCTCAAGGCCCGGGCCAGCGCACGCCAGCGACGCATCCGTGGCGAGGTGGCCATGTTCATTCACCTGCTGGCGCTGCTGTTCGACGCCGGACTCAGCCTGAGGCAGGCGCTGAGCAGTCTGGTCCGCGAAGGGCAGCACGTGTTGCCTGCTCTGGGTGTGGAAGTGCGTCAGGTGCTGCGCCAGCTTGAAGCTGGCGCGGATCCGGCTGAATCCCTGCTGTCCATGGGACGCCTGCTGGACGTGGCGGAACTGTCCGCTGTGCTCAGCGTGCTGCGCCAGGTCGATCGCTATGGCGGCGAGCTGCGCGAGCCCCTGATGGAGTCGCTCGCCGTGGTCGAAGAGCGCCGCCAGCTGTCCCTGCGTGAAAAGGTCAACCGACTCTCCGGGCGCATGACCGTGGTGATGGTCCTGTTCTTTTTTCCGGCACTGCTGATTTTCGTGGCGGGGCCGGCGTTTCTGTCGGTGTTGCGCGCGCTGGGAGGGCAGGGCTGATGTCGGGTTCGCAGTTCACCCCATCCGCCGCGGCGTCGGGCCTCCGGCTCGGCATCCTGTTCCTTCTGCTGGCCCTGACGGCCTGCGCTTCGGTGCCCGACACGGCGGAGGAAGCCGCCCTTCGCGAGCGTCCCCTGCAGCCGCGCATGCACGCCGAACTGGTCCGCGGCATGCTCAGCCAGGGCAAATACCATGCAGCCCTGGC
>JBFKIN010000181.1:0-5830 GCA_041632255.1 Oceanococcus sp.
CAGATCTTTGGCTGCCGCGACCGGCACAATCAGGATGTTCGGCGCGGCCTGCTTCTTGGCGATGCGCAGACCATTCCGCACCGGCGCCTCATAGCTGCCACCCAGCTTTTCCCACTGGCCGGTTTCGGTGTTGTAGAAACCGGTTTCTTCGCCATCCAGCGTCTGATACATCAGGGCCACGCGACCCACGCGCAGGAAATCCACCGTGCGCTTCTCGGGGCCGGGCAGCGGCGCCTGGTAGGCCTCGATGGTGCGGGCATACTCCATCTCGACCTGATAGGCCTCGACGATGCGACGGTACTTTTCGGAGGTGCTGACGTCAGCGCGATCCATGATCTCCTTCAGCGACTGCACCCGCATGGTGCGTTCCTGCATCAAAAACGGGAGATCCAGTTGCACGAACTTGTCCAGGGTGTCGATCATGCGCAGCATCATCGGCACGACCTCGCGACTGACATCGTTGATCTGCTCCAGCTGGGTGCGGATGGACTGCATTTCCTCCAGCTGCGAGCTGATCTGACGCTCAAGCTGCGCGTTGTAGCGATTGAGGCTGTCGGTCTCGCGCGTGGTGTAGCGGTAATCCGTCAGCAGCCTTTGCGTTTCCTCGTCCAGGCGGTTGATCTTGTCCTGCGACTGCTGGGCCGCCACGTCCATCCGCTTTTGCGTCTGCATCGCGGAATCCAGGGTGTCGGCCATCGCCGGTGTCGCCAGCAGGGCCAGCGCAGCGATTCCGAGGCATCGAATTCTGAGCATCAATGTCACCAATCTGCCAATCAAAAACGGCCCGCCGCGCTACAGCCGGCGAGCCTCAAAATGCATGGGTGCATATTACACGCAACGCCCATGCCATGTGCGTCGCACAAAATAAGCCCCCAAAAACGGGAAAGGCCCGCCGAGGCGGGCCTTTTCAGAAAGTATTATACACAATTACATAGAACGCAAGCTGGGCATCGGCAGCTTGTCGAAGTTCCAGGTGTAACCGATGTTCACGCGCGGACGCTGGTACTCGCCGAAGCTGGTGTCATTGTCCAGGATGCTGGTCACGCTCATCCACAGACCACCGTAGCTGGCGGTCACACCCAGGTCGACCTGATCATCGGTCGGGCGCGGGCCGTTGTCGTCGTAGTCGTCACCAACAAAGATCGTGTAGCCCAGGTGAAAGCCGACTTCGATGCCATCGTTCAGCGGGGCGTTCAGGTTGGCTTCCAGGTAGACGTAGTCGTCATCGGTTTCCGGGTAGGTGTCGATGCCGTACCAGACGTAACCGGAGAAGATGCCCTTGTTGTAGCCGGCATAGGCTTCGACGATCCGGTTGACGCCGCCCTTCAGTTCCGGGTCAGCCGGGAACAGGTAGGCGATGCCGCCGATGTCGATGTTGCCGGCATTCATGCCGACGTAGACATCCACTTCGTTGCCCGTGCCCTGATCGCCGACGTTCGAGATCCAGGTACCGGCGTAGATGTTGTCCTTGCTCCAGTCCAGACCACCGGACACGGCAGCGCCGTTGCCGCTGCTGGGCAGGCCACGGAAGACGTATTCGGAAGCAATGCCGATATTCCCGGTCAGCTCCGCGTGGGCGATCGACGACACCAGCGTCAAAGCGGCAACGCTCAATCCGCCACCAAGTGCCTTCAAGGTTTTCATCAGACTACTCCCTCTGAAATAACTTATTAAATGTTAGTGCCGCACGCCTAGCGCGCCTTCAGCCGCGCACAGTGTACTGCAAAACTTACACGATTTCGCTACAACTTTCTAAAATGCAAGGAGTTTGCCAATCCTGAACCCGCCCAGGCTGGCCGCGCCCTACTTGACCATCAGTTCGACCACCTTGCGGATGGTCTCGTCGCTCAGGCTGGGGTCGCCCCCCCTTGCCGGCATGGCACCCTTGCCGGCGATGGCCGATGCCACCAGGGCATCCATGCCGCCAACGGCCTTGAGACGCTGCTCCCATGCGGCCCTGTCACCCGTCTTGGGCGACTCGAGTATGCCGCTGTTGTGACAGGCGCCGCAGACGGCCTGCAAAACCTCTGCGGGCTCGCGCTGGACCGCCGCCACCGGCGCGGCCGGGACCGGCACCTGGGAAGCGTCGGTATAGACCTGACCGACCGGCGCGACACGCGCGGCCACCTTGGCCAGACGGACGGGGTTCTCGGCCGATTCTTCCGGGTCGATCATGTTGGCCACGATGCCGATCGCCACCGCGATGGCCACGAGAACCGCCAGGACGGCGAGGAAGGTCACCACAAAGACCCTGTCGTGGCTGTGATCTTCGACTACTGCTTTTTTATCAGACATGTCTCTAACCGCTGGGCCGCATGACGCGGCGGCAAGGAAGCTGCCTCCCCGCGGGAAGCAACCGAACAAACCGGGCCCCGAGACGAGTGGTTCGCCCGGGGCGCCCGAAACCGGGAACCGCTTGAAAAACCTGGTGCGCCCGGCAGGAATCGAACCTGCGACCTTCGGCTTCGGAAACCGACACTCTATCCAACTGAGCTACGAGCGCTTGGGCGCGGCATTTTAGCCTAGGCGACCGATATTGTCGCGCATACCCGAGTCGTGACCCGGCGCCAGGCATGAACCCGCCACTGCTTCAGCCCGCTGGCGGCAGCGGCGGCAGATTTTCGAAGGCCTGGCTGATGTTGGCCTGCCAGGCCTGACGCAGGCCGACGAAATACGGATCGCTGGCGGTGATGCGGCGCAACTGCGGCGCGGCCAGGCTGTCGCGGCCGTAGGTCGCGACGTCGAAAGGCAGGCCCACGGTGACATTCGAGCGTACCGTGGCATCCAGAGAGATCAGCGCCAGCCGGGCGGCCTGCTCCAGGCTCAATTGCGGGCTGACCAGCCGGTCCAGCATCGGTTTGCCGTACTTGTTCTCGCCGATCTGCAGATAGGGCGTGTCTTCCGAGGCGTGGATGAAGTTGCCCTGCGGATAGATCAGGAAGATTTCAGGGTCCCCGCCCCGTATCTGCCCGCCCAGGATCAGGGTGGTTTCACCGGAAACACCGCTGCGCACGAGCGCCGCCTCATGGCTGGCCTGCACCGATCGGCTCATGCGCCCGACATAGGCGGCCACCTCGAAAAGGTGCTGCGGCGTCCGCAGGCTTTCCCGGCCGTCGGTGGCCAGCAGGTCACGCTTGAGGCTGGCCACCAGCTCCTGCGTGGTGGCCAGACTACCCGCGGTGAGCAGTACCAGGCTGCGGTCATCACCGGCGTCAAAAACGTAAAGCTTGCGATAGGAGGCCACATAGTCGGAACCCGCGTTGGAGCGGGTGTCGCCGGCGAAGACCAGGCCCTGGTCGACCCGGATGGCGAGGCAGTAGGTCATGATGCTTTTCGCGTTGTCCCGTGTTTATTTGGCGACCCAGTCGCCCTTGTCGTTCTGGTAATACCAGCCGGCCCGGGCATTGGCGATCCAGCGTTCGGCGAAGACGCTCCGGATTTCCGGCTCCCATTCCGGTCGCCCGTTGGCGGTGGCGATCTCCCGGTACAGGGCGGCGCGCTCGGCATTCTCGTCAGCGACCAGCTTGCGCAGCAGATTACGCTGGGGCAGCGGCACGGTGTTCAGGTCACGCACCGCGATCTCGCCATTGCGGGTCAGCCCGATGGCGCCAGTGCTGTAGAAGCCGTCCAGGGCCTTGTGCCGTTCCTGCAGGGAGGCCTTGATCTTCTGGATGGCCGGGCTGCTGGCATCGAAATCGGCCTGAGCGTGGGCGGCCGGAATCAGCAGATTCAATGCCGCGATGGCGAACTGCGCGGCACCATCCCAGGAAGAGCGCGGCGCGGGAGACGGGGTGGAGGCGGGAGGCGGACTGGTTGCCGGGCCGTATACGTCCTGCACGAACTGGTCGGCGACCCGCTCGGCCACTGCGGCCGGAAAGTAGACATTGATGGTCACGCAGGCGGCGCTGATCAGGATCAGCAGAAACGCCGCAGGCAGGCCCAGAATCTTCATCGAAAACTCCCGTTCGCCAGCATGTGCCAGGCCGCTCATTGTACGCCGGCGGGGCGGCCTTGAGAGAGATTTCGCAGCTGGGACAGCAGACTTTCCCAGCTCACCTCTTGCGCGTGCCCGACCACCTCGATGCGAGGCAGGCCACGGCCCTCGACCAGCACATAGCCCCGGCCATCACGGGCCGGGCCAACGCCGCCCATCTGGCAGACCCCTCTCCGCAAGGTGCAGCTCCAGCCGATCCGCCGATAGCCAAAGCTGTCGAAGTAACGCATCAGCCCGCTGGACAGGGCCGCCACTGCGCCACCGCCACCGACCCGGGAAATGTTGTTCACTGCACGCTGGCTGATCCGCCGCGGCGAGCTGTCGTCTGCCGGCGTGTATAACCTGGCCTTGAACGCCACCGGTCGCCATTGCTGCAGCCGCAGCCCGTCCAGCTCCAGATTCAGCCGACCCTGGATGCGGCCGAAATCGAAAACGCTGGTCAGCTGGGCCAGATCCAGGCGATGCAGCGCGAGATCCAGGCTGGCGCGTGGCACCAGACCCAGCGGCTCGTCAACGACCAGGTCACGGATCTGCAGCTCGCCGCCGAATGCACTGGCGCGGATCTCGCCGAGCACCTGCAGTCGCTGACCACTGAACTGCAGCGGCGGCAGACGGCCCGCGATGGTGCCGGGAAAGCTGGGCAGGCCCCAGGCGGCACTGAGCAGGGACAGGCTGACCGGCTCCAGGCTGGCCTGAAACCCGAGCTCGCGCTGCGGGCTGCCCAGGTCCCGGGCCTGAAAATCCTCGATCCGGATGGCGCCATCAAACAGGCGCATGCGCAGCGGTGTCAGCGCATCAATGTCGCCAGCCCGGGCAAGAAAACGCCACCGGGCCCCGCCAAAAGGCATACGACCCAGATAGAGCCCCTCCCAGCTCAGCTCGGACGCAGGCGGCTGCGCGTCGGCCACCCAGGACAGTTCGCCGGACAGGCCATAGACGGCAAAGCGGCGGCTGCGATCATCCAGGTGCAGTTGCCGCAGGCGTAGCGTCACGGCCTGCGGCGCGCCGCGCTCCAGCACGATCTCGCCATCGATGCGGCCTTCGCTGTCCAGCTCGTCGAGTGGCGTTCCGGCCAGGAAGGGTTCCAGCAGCTGGGCGTACAGCCCGGGAAGGCGTGCGTCCTCGATGCCCAGCTGCAAGGCCCGCAAGGGCTGGTCAGCACCGGGGACGACATGACCACGCGCATGGAAGTGGCCAACGCCCGGCTGCTGCCAGAGCAGGGCCTGCAGCGAGAGGCCGGCGGGCCCCTGCCACAGGGCGTCGAACTGCAGATGGGCAGGATAAGCGCCATAGTCCTGCAGCACCGGCGCCAGATAGGCGTATCCGCCTGACAGCTCGGCCTCGCCGCGCAGCCGCAGACCGCGGGCATCCTGACGCAGGCGCAGGTCCGCGCGCAGGACCAGCGTGTCGGTTGCCAGGCTGCTGTCCGCATTACTCAGGCTCAGACCATCGGAGATCAGGCGCAAGTGCAGTTGGGTCGAACCGCCGCCCACCGTGGCCTCAAGCCCCAGCTGCAGGGTCCCGGCCAGCGACCAGCCGGGCGCCAGGAGCGCCAGCAGTTCGCCGGCGCGATCCAGGCTGAGCTCGAGGGTCGTCGCCTGCAGCCGCCACATGCCGTCAGAACGCCACCAGCCGAGCGACGGCACGCGCAGTATTGGCTGGCCCGCCAGGCGCAGCTCACCGCCATGGCAGTCCCCACGCAGCAGGCTGACCCGCAGATTTTCGCAGAACAGCGCCAGTTGCTCGATGACGCGGCCATCCGGCGCATGCACGCGGCCGAAGCGGATCGCGCCAGCGGCCAGGCGGGCATCGCTGGCCAGTTCGAAACGCACATCC
>JBFKIN010000182.1:0-5823 GCA_041632255.1 Oceanococcus sp.
GGCCCTGCACGAGATCAAGAAGGCCATGCGGCCGGGCCTGACCGTGTCCGATGCAGACAATCTGGTGCGCAACATCATCACGGAAAACGAGGTGGGCGCGAGCCTGATCACCCGCTCCGGCTACTCCATCGGCATCGCCTTCCCGCCCAGCTGGGACGAGGGTTACATCGTCAGCCTCAAGCAGGGCGATTCGCGGGTGCTGGAGGAAGGCATGTGCTTCCACATCATCCCCTGGATGTGGGCGGTGGATGGCGACAAGACGGTCGGTATTTCCGACACCGTGCACATCACGGCCAAGGGCTGTGCCTCATTCTTCAGCCTGGACGAGGACTTTGTCAGCAAACCCGATCAGGCCGCCGGTGCCCAGGCCCGCCCGCCCAAGGTGGCGCGGTCCGGCGAGGGTGCCGCGAAGGCCGCCAAGGAGACAGCATGCTGAAAGCGATCAACCCCCTGAACGGAGAACTGCTCCACGAATACCCCGCTCTGAAGCCGGACGAGATCGAGCAGCGCCTGCAGGGCGCGCAAGAGGCGTTCGGCGACTGGCGCCGGCGCAGTTTCGATGAGCGTGCGGAGGTCCTGCGCGCGGTGGCCGCCGAGATGCGCGAGGCGCGCGAGGACCTGGCCCTGTCCATGGCCCTGGAGATGGGCAAGCCGATCAAGGAGGGCCGCGGGGAGGTCGACAAGTCGATCTGGTGCGCCGAGCACTACGCCGAGCACGCCGAGCAATATCTGGCCAGCCAGAGCCTGGCCTCGGACGCCAGCCACAGCTACGTGCAGTATCTGCCGCTGGGGCCGGTGCTGGGTATCCTGCCCTGGAATGCGCCGCTATGGCTGGCTTTCCGCTTCTGCGCCCCGGCCCTGATGGCCGGCAATACCTGTCTGATGAAGCATGATCCCCATGTGCCGGGCACCGCGCAGGCCATCGAGGACGCCTTCCGGCGGGCCGGCGCGCCGGAAGGCATCTTCGCCAATCTGCCATTGGCCAACCCGGCCGTCGAAGCGGTGATCCGGGACCCGCGCGTGCGCGCCGTGTCTTTCACCGGATCGGACCGGGCTGGCGCACGGGTCGCCGCGATGGCAGCGGCCGAACTCAAGCCGGCCGTGCTGGAACTGGGTGGCTCCGACCCCTGCATCGTGCTGGGCGATGCCGACCTGACCAGGGCCGCCGATGTGATCACCCTGTCGCGCATCATCAATGCGGGTCAGAGCTGCATTGCGGCCAAGCGCATCATCGTGGAGGAGTCCGTCTACGAGCGCATGAGCGGTTTGCTCAGCGATCGTCTTGCCTCCCTGCGCCTGGGTGATCCGCGCGAGGAGACCACCGATATCGGTCCGCTGGCGCGCGAGGACCTGCGTAACAATCTGGCCCGGCAGGTGGACGACACCATCGAGGAAGGGGCTCGTTGCCTGCTCGGCGGCGAACTGCCCGAAGGTCCCGGATGGTTCTACCCGGCGACCCTGCTGGTCGATGTGGAGCCGCAGATGACGGCCTTTCGTGAGGAAACCTTCGGGCCTGTCGGGGTGATGGTGAGGGCACGCGATGCCGAACACGCCCTGGCCCTGGCGAATGACACCGTCTACGGCCTGGGGGCGGGGATCTGGACCGGGGCCGGGCGCGGCGAAGCGCTGGCGCGGGACATCGAGGCGGGACAGGTGGCGGTGAACGGCATCGTCAAGACCGATCCCCGCTTGCCCAGCGGCGGCATCAAGCGTTCCGGCTACGGTCGCGAGCTGGGGCCGCACGGCATCCATGAGTTCGTCAATGCCCAGCAGGTCTGGGTCGGGCCGGCGCAGCCAGCCTGACCGCGCGTCAGGCCCGCGCCGTGGAAGCGTGGGCCTGCTGACGGTGTGTTTTGTTACAGGTGTCGACGCGGCAGGATGCGCCGGCGTTCAAAGCAGGCGCATCCGCCCGGAACCAGTTCGCGCACCAGTTCGCGCATCGTGTCGAAGTCCAGGCCGTCGTGTTCGATGCCGGTGGCCAGGCGCAGGCTCCAGTGGCCCCGATCGGAGCGGCGCGCGACACCCAGGGTGCCATCATCGCTGCGAAAGGCGCAGGTCATTCCTTCATTGGCGACCACTTCGGTCACCAGCGTTGCTGTGTTCATGTCTCGGCTCCCACCGTCCACAGCCTCAGCAAACCACGTCGCGGGTCAGGGAAAAGTGAAACGGTTCCTGCCTCTCGCAGGGTTCAGATGCCACTGATGCCGAAAAGCATGCGCAGCAGGTAGCCGGTGAAGAAGGCCAGGGCGGCAGCGACGCTCCCGGTCGCCAGGGTCGTCAGTCCGGAGCGCCAGACCGAGCGTCCGAAGACCAGACTCTTGAGCATGCCGATCAGCAGGAACATCAGGGCCGCGAGCGCGGCGCTCAGGCCGAACTGCACGGCGGCGGGCCAGGCCGGCACGAACAGGGGCAGCAGGGGAACCAGACCGACAGCGACAAAGGCCGCAAAGGTCGTGATGGCCGAGCGCCCGGGATGCATCGCGCCCAGTGCGACGCCATGCTCTTCCTGCAACATGGTGTCGACCCACAGGGTCCGGTCCCGGCAGATGGTCTCGACGATCGTCTCCAGGGTGTCACCGGAAAATCCC
Organism: Oceanococcus sp.; assembly: GCA_041632255.1. Lineage (GTDB taxonomy): Bacteria > Pseudomonadota > Gammaproteobacteria > Nevskiales > Oceanococcaceae > Oceanococcus. The sequence goes on from JBFKIN010000182.1 coordinate 2,589, forward strand.
TTGCCGGCGAAAATCTGCCGCACCTCTTCGCGCTCGCCGTCGGGAATGCGCTCGATGTGATCGTGCTCCTGACGGCGCAAGGCATCGGCGTGCTCGCCTTGCGCACGGATCGCCTCGTAGTTGCTGACAGCCATCGAAAATCCGTCGGCCAGCAGGTTGGCCAGGCCCAGCACGACCGCGACCGTGGCGGAGAAGCCGGCGCCCACCGCGCCGGACACCAGGGCAAAGGTGGTCACGCAGCCGTCGATGCCCCCCAGCACCGCGTCGGACACGTGTTCGCGCGCGGTGGGCGCGGCCAGCCGATCCCGGATGGCGTCGGGCTGGTGGTCGCGGGTCAGCTGGTCGTGAGTGTTGATGGCGAGATCCTCGGAGGCCGCGATGTCAGACCGGTCTGGCCTGGGCGCTCCGGGGGTTACCGTCCGCCCATGGCCCCGGCGGCCAGCTGCTCAGGGTTCCCGCAGCGGCAATGACAGCCGTTCCGGTCGGCGCGGTCCGCCCTGTCGGCGGAAGTAATTCAGCAGGCTCTCCAGATCAGTGTCGTAATCCCCGCTGGGAATCATCGGCTCGCCCAGCGTGGCGGCGCGGATGCGGTAGTTGGCGGCTGCCGGCACGATGGGCACACCCGCGCCCAGCGCGATGCGATAGAAGCCGCTCTTGAATTCCCGTGCCGCCTTGCGCGTACCCTCCGGGGTGATCAGCAGGACCAGGGCCTCGTTGCTGGCGAAGGCATCGATGCTCTGCTCGACAACGCCCTTGGGGCTGGAGCGGTCGATTGGCAGGGCGCCGAGCCAGCGCAGCAGGACGCCCAGCGGCCCGCGAAACAGGCTGTCCTTGATCATGGTGTTGGCGCGCAGGCCCATCGCCATCAGGGCAGCCATGCCCAGCAGCCCGTCGAGATTGGAGGTGTGTGGCGCGCCGATGATGATGAACTTCTCCCGGTTCGGCAGCTCGCCGGCCACCCGCCATCCGAACATGGCCAGCACCGACAGACCCAGCCAGCGTGAGAAGGCGTTGCCGCGGCGCGGCACCCGCGGTCCCGGCACCGGAACTCTGCCGCTCGTCGCGGCCTTGTCCTGGTCCGCCTCTGCGTTTTTCCTGCTCAAGTCTCAGCCACCGTGGATGTCGTTCATGTGCCGCAGCTTGCGGGCCAGCTCGCGCATCACATGCAGGGCGAATTCCGGCGTCTGCCGGACCAGCGCGAGGAAGCGTTGCTCGTCCAGTGGAGCCAGGCAGCATTCGCCGCGGGCAATCGCGGTCGCACTGCGGCCGCCCTCGTCGATCAGGGCGAGTTCGCCGATCATTTCGCCCGGCCCGCAGACCGCCACCGGATGGCCATGGCTGCGCACCTCCACTTCGCCGTGCAGGATCACGTACATCAGTTGGCCGGGTTCGTCCTCGGTGAACAGCACCGCGCCGGGAGCGAAGTCGCGGGCGTCCTCGGCATTGTCGAACAGCTTCAGCAGATCCATGGTCTCCTCCCCATGCGACGGCCTGTCTGACAGCTTACCCGCACGGGCGTTTACAGTCCCAGCATGTCGCCAAGCAGGCCGTGGCGGATGGCGGTCAGGGTCAGTTGCACGTCATTGCTCACATCCAGTTTGTCGTAGATACGGCGGCGGAAGCTGCTCACCGTGTTGGGGCTGATCTTGAGCATGTCCGCGATGTCCTGGGTGCCGTGACCGGCGGTGATCTTGAGCGCCACCGCCATTTCCCGTTCGGATAGCAGATCGAAGCTGGACGCGCCATCCGGGCGCAACAGCCGGGCGGAGAGTTGCCCCGCGATATCGGGCGAAATGTAGCGCTTGCCCTGGGCGACCCGGCGGATCGCCACCAGCATCTCCTCCTCCGCGCAGTTCTTGCACAGGAAGCCGGCGGCGCCGGCGGCCAGCGCCCGTGACGGGTAGGGCTCGTGGGTGTGGCCGGAGAGCACGATCACCCGGACCCTGGGGTGCCTGGTGCGCATGCGCTCGGTGGCCTCGAGCCCGCCGATGCCGGGCATGTTCAGGTCCATCAGCGCGATGTCCGGGCCCAGCGCCTCGACGAAATCGAGTGCCTCCTCGCCGGTATGAGCCTCGCCCACCACGGTCAGGTCTTCGTGCTCGGAGGCCAGATGCGCGATGGCCCGGTGGATCATCTTGTGATCGTCGACGCTGAGAATGCGGATGGGGCGCTTGCTCATGTTCCTGCCCGAGGCCTATTGCGGCACTCTAGCCGGTTTGTAGTGAAATCACTACACGTGGCGTGGATGTCGCCTACAGACAGTTCCGGCGTCCATCCGCAGAATGCCCGCCGTAGTAAACATCATTGAACAATACTCGGGGGGTACACCTTGAAACGACAATCACTGGCCCTGCTGGCGGGCCTCGGACTGAGCCTGGCCGCGGTTGCGGCCGAGGACATCGGCCTGATCGACGATCAGTACATCGTGCGCATCCATGCGCCGCTGGTCGAAAACCTCGACGCCACCGTGGACAGCCTGCTCGGCGGTCTGGACGGCGCCACCCTGCTGCATCGCTATGACAGCGTGCTGACCGGCTTCGCCGCCCGCATGAGCGCCGAACAGGCCGCCAGCCTCGCTGCCCACCCGCTGGTCTTCGCGGTGGAGCAGGATCGCCTGGTCATCGCCAATGGCACGCAAAACAACGCCACCTGGGGCATCGATCGGGTTGACCAGCGCGATCTGCCGCTGGATGGCCGCTACAGCTATCCCGATGGCGCCGGCGCCGGCGTGCATGTCTACGTGATCGACACCGGGATCAACCCGGATCACGTGGATTTCGCCGGCCGTCTGGGCACCTCGCGCAATTTCGTCTCGACCGGCATCTTCTTCGGTGCCGATCCGGATGACTGGGACGACTGCAATGGCCATGGCACCCATGTGGCCAGCACCGCCGCCGGCACCACCTGGGGTGTGGCCAAGCAGGCCACGGTGCATGCCGTGCGCGTGCTGGACTGCCTGGGCTCCGGTTCCGGCAGCGCGATCATCGCCGGCATGGAGTGGGTGGCCGAGAGCGGTGAGCGCCCGGCCGTGGTGAACATGTCCCTGGGCACGGTCAATGGCCGTTCGCAGGCCCAGGAAGACGCGGCCGCTGCACTGTACGACGCCGGCATCCTGCCGGTGGTCGCTGCCGGCAATGACAGCACCGACGCCTGTGGCACCTCGCCGTCGGCCGAGCCGCTGGCTCTGACCATCGCCTCCAGCGACAGCGCGGACCGGCAATCCTCCTTCTCCAAC
>JBFKIN010000183.1:0-5800 GCA_041632255.1 Oceanococcus sp.
AGGATCGCCCGCAGGCTTCCCGTGCCCGGCTGGGTCCGCATCCAGTTGAGCACCTCGGCCAGCAGCAGGGTCACCACGCTCATGCGTTCCGCATCGGACAGATGGGCGATATTGACGATCGACAGCCGCGGGCGGCCCTGGGGGGTGTACAGCAGGGCGTTCGCGTCCATGGGTGCGCCGCTGAGCCAGGTGGCGAAGCCGGGTGACGCAAGCAGATTGTTCAGGCGCAGGGCCAGAGCCATGCGATCCTTGGGCGGGAATACCGTGTCCAGCGGCAGAATGCCCAGCTTGTCGATACCGGGCTGCGGGATGGCGCCAACCAGGGTGGCCAGATCCAGGTCGCGGCCCGCCTGCCACTCGCGCGCGAACAGCGCGGAGAGCAGGATGTGCTCGCGACTGGTCAGGGGGTCGGCGTCGATGCCGAGCAAGGTCAGCAGTCCGGTCGCCGCGGCCTGGACGCGCTGCCCGAACAGCTCCGGATCGGCGGCCACCGCAGCCGGCGGAGCACGCAGGGAGCCCAGGATCGACAGGGGCTGCCCCGCGGTGCTGCCCGGCGTGTAGATGGTCATCTCGGCCGCCTGGCCCAGACGGGCCACACGCTCCGCATCCTGGTCCCAATCGGCCAGGCCTTCGCGCCAGAGCTTGGCCTGCGCCTGGGCAAAGGAGGCTGGTTCCAGGCCCTGGGCGCGGGCCGCGGCGGGATCCACCCAGGGCGCGAAATCCTCTCCGCGCAATTGCGGAAAGTTCAGCAGAAGATTGCCCAGATCTCCCTTGGGGTCGATCGCGATCACCGGCACCTGATCGATCAGCGCCTCTTCCAGCAGGCAGACTCCGAGGCCGGTCTTGCCACTGCCGGTCATGCCGATGATCACCGCATGGGTGGTCAGATCACTGGCGTCATAAAGCAGGGGCTCTCGCGCGATATCTCCGGAATCCGGGTCGAATCGTCGCCCGAGGTAGAAAGCCCCCAGCTTTTCGTAACTCTTGAGCATGCCGCCGCCTCCTCTGCTTGCGCGGCAGCACAGCTTAGCGCATGACTTTGTCCAGGAGCGCCTTGAGCTGATCGCCGCCCTGCTGCTGCTGCAGGTACTGCATCACGATCGACACCACCCGGCTCACCATGTCCTTGTCCAGACCCAGCTTGTCGAACCCGCCGGCCAGCTGCGCCAGCGCCCCCAGCGATCCGGCCGAGCCTCCCAGCTTGCCCAGCAGGCCACCCACCGCGCCCAGGGCACCGCCGGCTTCCGGCGCCTGGCCGATGAGATCCTCGGCCTGGGGAATGGCCTGGGACAGGGCGCCGAAATCGCCGCCGAGCTTGTCCTTGGCCAGCTTCAGCACCATGCCCGCAGCGCCCTGCGCCTGTCCTTCGTCGATACCCAGTTGGCTGGTCAGCATGCTGATCAGTTCCATGGCTTGTACTCCTCTGTTAAGGGGCCTGGAGTGTCAAGCGCCCCGGGTCAAGAAAGCGAGAAGGGGCGCGCCCGGGGCGACTCGCCTCTCGCGTCGTCTGCCGGATCCATCACTCGCCCGGCCAGCCACAGCCCTTGCGCAGCAGCCGCGAAGGCTAAAGATCGCGCGGCGCTTCCGGCATGCGGGGGTCCCACAGTTCGATGCATCCGCCGCCCTGCAACTGGCAGTTGTGCAGCGCAGCCTCGGCCCTGGACACCAGGACCTCGTAGCCCAGCGCGGTGGCGGAGGGATCCAGCGAGGCGACTCCCAGGCTCATGATCGGCCGCTCTCCCGGCTGCAACTCGGAAATCACCGGATCGGCTTTCAGATAGGCCCACAAACGGTCGGCGACATGCCGGGCCCCCACCAGATTCGTGCGCGGCAGCAGCACTGCCATCCAGGTATCCGTGAAGCGGGCCGCGAAGTCCGCGGGCCGGACGATCGCCGAATTGAGCACCTGCCCGAGCTGGTACAGGATCCCCTCTCCCAGCTCCAGCGCCGGAAAGGCCGGCTCTGCCTCCAGCAGCATCAGGGACAGATCCATGCGCTCGCGCATGCTGATCCGCCACTCCCGCTCCAGGTGCATGTTGAAGTAGGCGCGAGTATGCAGACGTGTGGCCGTATCCGTGACGGTCAGCGATTCCCGCAGCCGGAACAGTTCGGAACTGTTCTGGCAGACCATCACCAGGCGTCGTTCCCCATCCTCCGCCGCTTCGCTCATCAGATGCAGGGACAGGAAGGTTGGCTGCCCCCCGGAGCCGGCCGGTGGCGGGCGCTTCAGTTCGATTCGGAAGGGCGGACTGCCCTTGGCGACCGCATTCAGCGCGGCCTGCAGTTCCTGCCGATCACCTGCCGCAAACTGCCCGAGCATGTCCCCCAGTTCGATGGGACCATCATCCTGATCCAGGTCCAGCAGGCGGCGCATCGCCGGGTTGGCGTGAGCCGGACCGTCCAGCGGCCCCCAGCACAGGCCCAGGCCGGCGTTCTCGACGCCCTTGATGTAGGCGAACTGCGCTTCGGAATCGATCAGCTGGGGCATGGCGCTCTTGGCTTTCAGTCTGCAGTTCCGCCTGTTATAGCATGAAGCTTCGGGCTGCCCGTCAATCCGCGCTGGTGGCGCGCCGGAAAAGGGCCTCGGCCGCAGCCTGGAACACCCGGTAACGGCAGTTTGCCGAGCAACGATCCAGGTCGTCGCGGGCCACCTCCAGCACCAGGCTGGGGGAGACCGCCACCACATCCGCCTCGGTGGCATGCAGGCCCGGCAGCGCGAAGGTCCCGAATGCATCGCCGGCGCGCAGGACGATCGGCGGCGAGGTGCGCTCGTAAAGGGTGCCGGAAACCAGCACCCGCAGTCGCTCGTCCACCACGCCCTGGCGCAGCAGCAGCTGCCCCTTGTCGTAGTCCTGCAGTGTCCCGATCGTCAGCAGCTCGTCCATCTCCGAGGGCGTCATCAGCGCACAGAAACCCAGCCCCGCCAGGATGTTTTCCGCTTGCGGATGGGTCATGTGGCTGCGCACGCTGCGCCGGTCCCAGACATTGACCAGGTCCTCGGCCAGCTTGGCGCCGCTGTCATAACGACGCGCCGGATCCATTTGCAGCAGCCGATCGACGATGGCGCAAAGCCGGTCCGGCAGGTCAGGACGGACGCTGGCCAGCGACCGGGCCGGTTCGCACTGTATGCGCATCAAAAGCTGTGTCTGATTGTCGGCGGTGTGCGGCGTTTCCCCGGTGAGCAGCCGGAACATGACCGCGCCCAGGGAATAGAGATCGGCGGAAGGCCCGATGGTGGTGCCGGCGATCTGTTCCGGCGCCATGTAGCGCGGCGTGCCCAGAATCGAGCCCGGTCGGACCTTCTGGTTCTGCATGATCGCCGCGATACTGAAGTCCATCAGCTTGGCGGTGCCTGCCTGATTCAGGATGACATTGTCCGGCTTGATGTCGCGGTGCAATACGCCCAGGCGATGCGCGTAGGCCAGGGCCTGGGCGCAGTCGTAGGCGATCTCGACGACTCGCGACGGCGGCAGCGTCTTGTCGCTGTGCTCGCCCAGCGTGAGTCCATCGACATACTCCATGACGATGTATGGCCGACCGTTGTCCACTCCCGCGTCATAAACCCCCACGATATTGGGGTGATTCAGGCGGCCGGCCGCCCGCGCCTCGATGAGGAAATCAACGTCCCCGGACTGGCCTGCGGGTTTCGTCAGGCCCACCTTGACCGCGACCTGACGATCGACGAAAGGATCATATGCGAGGTACACCAGGCCGCAATTCCCTTTGCCCAGTTCGCGCTGCAAGCTGTACTTGCCGATGGTCTCGGGGGGCGCGTCATGGACCTCATTGCCGTCGCCTTGCGCGCCCTCGAGATCGAAATCCACCGGCGCCTGCTCAGCGTCCTCGACCGCGCGGAGCATCTCGTCCGTGCCGTTGATCGAATCTCTGTTTGTCCGTGACATCGCGTGGTCCTGCCTTGCTGGCGCTCCCCGAACTGGCCAATCTGGTATAGCCTAAGCGTATTCAGCCGCAGACGCACGGGCAGACTGCACACATGCCTCTAACCTCAGATGCCGGAGCCTCCACTGTTCGCCAGCTCGAACAGCTGGTGCAGCGGCAATGCCAACTGCTGGTGGATGCCTTTTTCGACAACGGCAAGGATGTGCTGAACCAGCTCGCGGACAGCATGGACAGTCGTCGCTTGCGTGACTCGCGCGACAGCCTGCTGCTGCTTCAGAAGGTCCGCGATGACGTCACGCAGCGCTTTGTCAAATCGGTCACCGCCGCGCTGAATCCGTCGGCGGAGGCGCAGGAGAATCAGAGCCGGGTCTTCGATATCAGCGAACTGACCCTGCAGGATCCGGCCGCACTGGACCTGGACATCACCGCCAACCGCATCGGCAACCAGATCGCCCTGCGCCTGGACGAGAGCCTGGGCCTGCTGGTCAATCGTCTGGATCGCTTCGCTTATGGTCTGGACGCCGATGTGCAGCCCGATGCCCTAAGACCCGATGCGCTGTGCAAGCAGTTCGCGGACGCGGTCAAGCCCCAGGGCCTGGAGCAGCGCAACGCCATGCTCGCGGTGGACCTGTTTGGCCGCAGCCTGCTCCAGACTCTGGATGGGGCGTACCGCGAAATGATCCAGTTTCTCGAATCCCTGAATCTGGACGAGCGGCACGCAACCATTCCGCCGCCGGGGCGCTCGGATCGCGCCAGGACCGGCCAGCCCCAGCAGCAGGCCACGACCGGTGACGGCACGGATGGTGGTGGCGGCGGTGCTGCTGGCGGCGGCGCTGCTGGTGGAGGCGCTGCCGGTGGCGGGGCTGCTGGCGGCGGCGCTGGTGGTGGCGGCGCTGGTGGTGGCGGCGCCACAGGGACCAGCGGGCAGGGCGGCGCCTCTCAAGGCGCAGTTCACGGCGCAGGCGGCGGCGACGCAGCCGCTGGACCACCGCTGGACCCCAACACCATGAGCGTCATCCGTACGCTCAGTCAGGCCGGCCAACGCGCCGCATCGGCTGTCCGGTACACCGATGCGGATCTGGCCATGGATCTTGGACAGATCGCGGCCGGTCAGGCGGCACCCGGCTGGACCCCTGGCGCCGCCCAGGACGCCATGCAGCGCATGCGGGCCGTAGGCCGGGTATTCAACGACCTGGCGCCTGACAAGCACATTCCTGCCGCGCTGAAGCCCAAGCTGGAGGAAATGCGCTTCCTGGTCATGAAGAGCGCCCTGTCCAGCCCGGATTTCTTCTCCGACGAGAAGAACACCCTGCGCCAACTGCTCAACGAGCTGCTGTCGCTGCTGGTCAACTCCCGCCTCAGCACCAGCCGCGGCGAAAAGAATATTGACGACCTGATCGGTCAGATCCGGCGCTACTTCGACGTGGACGCGGACAAGCTGAAGCCGAGCGAGAGCGAAGAGCGGACGCCCGTCTCCGAGGAAGACATCGAGAGCTTCCTGAAGGACCAGAAAAAGGCGCAGGGCTCGCGACGCCAGGACCTCATCGTCAAGTCACGGGACATCGCCACGGACGAGCTGTGGGCGCGCACCGCGCACCGTCAGTTGCCGAGCGCGGCCCGCCAGGTCTTTGCCTACGGATGGGTACCCATGGCCGCCCTCAATCTGCTGCGCAATGGCGGTGTCAATGGTCAGCCCTGGCGACAATCCCTGGGCCTGCTCGACCGTATCGTGGAGGCCGTCGATCCCGCCATGGATGTGGATGTCGATATCGATGCCCTCAAGGGTGATTTCACGGATGCTCTGCGCAAGGTGGGGATGGTGCCCAAGCGCGTCTCCGCCCTGCTCGGCCACCTGGACAACGCAGTACGCCAGGGCGCGGCCGACAGGGTTGAGCAGGCC
>JBFKIN010000184.1:0-5768 GCA_041632255.1 Oceanococcus sp.
CCGTCGTCGAGAAAGGCATAGGGGCGTGCATTGATGATTTCCTGGGACAGCACCGAGGGCGCAGTCAGTTCTGCGGTAATGACCCGGATGGCGCCGGATTCGATGCCGTCCAACACGCCCTGCAATCCGGGCAGATCCATGACTCCGAACAGGCAGTCCCGCAGGGTCTGAGCGACCAGTGGGTGTTCCGGAATCTCGCGCTTGCCGGCCAGATTCTCCGCGCACGCGATCTGGTCCGGAAAAACCACCGCCATGAGGTCTTCCGCATCGTTGCGCTGCCAGGCCGGGGGCGTTTTGCGATGGCCCAGATGACGCCGGATGGCCAGGGCAGTCGACGCATTCCAGCGCCAGTGCGTGGGGAACATCGGAGCATCCAGAACGGCCTGCTCAAGCACCTGCTGGACGCTGGCAGATTTCAGGTAGGCGGCGACCTCGGCCAGCGGGAAACTGTGGGTGATCCCCAAGGAGAGAACAATGCTGTCCTCGAGGGCCGCGGCCTGGAGTTCGAAATTGAATTTGCGGCAGAAGCGTTTGCGCAGCGCCAGGCCCCAGGCCTTGTTGATCCGGGATCCCCAGGTGGAGTGGAGGACCAGATGCATGTCGCCGGTGTCGTCGAAAAAACGCTCCAGCACGATGGTGTCGTGGCTGGGCATCGCGCCCAGGGCCAGCTGCCCGGCGGCAAGATATTCCGCCAGCTGCCGTGCCAGGCCGGCGTCCAGCCCATGCTGCTCCTGCAGCAAGGCGAGCGCCACTTCGAGCCCTTGCTCGGCCGCCTCGCCCACCTCGCAGCGCAATCGCGACACGGCAGCAGAGAGCTCATCGCTGCGCCCCGGCGCTTCGCCCAGCCAGAACGGGACGGTAGGAGGCTGGCCACGCGCATCCTCGACAAGCAAGCGGCCTGACTCTGGCCGGATCACCCGATAGCTCTGATTGCCAAGCTGGAAAATGTCGCCGGGCAAGGTCTCAAAGGCGAAATCCTCGTTCAGCGTGCCAATCTTGAATCCGTCCGGCAGGAGAATCACGTCGTAGTCAAACTGGTCCGGAATCACTCCGGCGTTGGTCAGCGCGACCAGGCGTGCGCCGGGACGAGCACGCAACTGCCTGTTCACCCGGTCCCAGTGCAGATAGGCGCCCCGCCGACCCCGCCGGCTGGTATAGCCTTCGGCCAGCATCTGCAGGACCGCCTCGAAGCGCTCAGGGCTGAGGTCGCGGTAGGGCCAGGCACCGCGAACACAGTCATACAGAGCCTGCTCGGACCAGTCCCGCGCGGCGACCTCTGCGACCAATTGCTGCGAGAGCACATCCAGCGACGGCTCGACGATCTGCAGGCTGTCCAGTTCGCCGCGACGGATCGCGCTGAGCAGTGCCGTGCACTCTACGGCCTCGTCCAGGGTAGTCGGAAACAGCCGACCCTTGGGCACGGCGCCAACCGCGTGACCCGAACGACCCACACGCTGAAGGAAAACGCTGATCCCGCGCGGCGAGCCAATCTGGCAGACGAGATCGACATCGCCGATGTCGATGCCCAGTTCCATCGAGGCGGTGGCCACCAGGACGCGTAATTGCCCGCCCTTGAGGCGCTGTTCGGCATCCAGACGATGTTCCTTGGACAGACTGCCATGATGGGCCGCGACCAGATCCTCGCCGAGCTGCTCCGCCAGATGGCGGGTCGCGCGTTCCGCCAGGCGCCGTGTGTTGACGAAAACCAGGGTGGTTTTGTGCTCGCGCGCCAATGCGGCCAGACGGCGGTAAAGTTCACCCCAGACCTCGCCCGCCATGACGGGCGTGAGCGGGGAATCGGGAATCTCCAGCGCCAGGTCGCGCTCGCGGGCATGGCCGGCATCGACGATGGCACAGTCCGCTGCGCCACACAGATACCGGGCTACCTGCTCGATCGGTTTCTGGGTGGCGGACAGGCCGATGCGTTGCAGCGGCCCATCCACGAGCTGCTGCAGGCGCGCCAGGCTCAGCGCCAGATGGGCGCCACGTTTGTTGCCCGCCAGCGCATGGATTTCATCGATGATGACGGTGCGAACGGTGGCCAGCATGGCCCGTCCCGACTCGGAGCCCAGCAGGATGAACAAGGACTCGGGGGTCGTCACCACAATATGTGGTGGCTGCCGGCGCATCTGATCGCGCTCCCGCTGGGGCGTGTCACCGGTGCGCACCATGGCGCGCAGGTTCACCGCCGGGCGCCCGCTTTCGAACAGGCCGTCGGCGATCCCGTTTAACGGCGCCTCCAGATTCTTGCGGATGTCGTTGGACAGCGCCTTGAGCGGGCTGACATAGAGCACCCGCGTTTCATCCGGCAGCGCGAGCCGACCGCCCTCGCCGACCAGTGCGTCGATGGCAGCGAGAAAGGCCGCCAGTGTCTTACCCGAACCGGTGGGCGCAGCGACCAGCACATGCTCACCGCGGCGAATGCGTGGCCAGGCCTGCGCCTGCGCCGGGGTCGGCTGCCCCAGAGCACGGGTAAACCAGTCTCGGGTGACAGGGTCGAAGCCCTGCCAGTCAAAGGCGTTTGTGCGGCTGCTCATAACGGAAGTTTACGCCCTGCCAGGCTCAATTCCTGAGCCTGACCTTCCCTTCGTCTCAGGCCGGTCCGCCCGGGGCGAAATACTCGTCGATGCGGTCCTGCGCGTCGTCGCCAAACAGGATCTGGCACGCTTCCATCAGACCCGGCGCCTCGCGAATGACCTGTGGACGTTCCACCAGGGCGATCTTCGAACGACGACGCAGAAAATCGTCAAGTTTCACGATCATTTCGCGACGGGCAGCCTGGCGCAGCTCGCAGCGGATGTACTCCGTGCCCTTGATCAGCACCTCGGCCTCGGCCCGGTCCTCGCGGATGTTCTCCAGCAGTCCTATGGCCTGCGGGCCATAGCGGCGCCAAAGGCGCTGGGAGAGCGGCTCGCTGGATTCGCGGGCCGTGTATTCATCCAGGCCCATCAATTCGGCCTGATGATAATACTCGTCGCGCACATCATCCGGCTCGCCGTACCACTTGAAGCGGGGATGGCTGAGATGGATGCCCAGGCGCTGCGCCTCCTCGCAGATTTCTTCGCCCACGTTGATGCAATCCGTGAGCTTGCCGCCAAAGATGCTGATGTGGCGTTCGGCCACATTCACGTCCACCGCATGTTTGCGCGACAGATCCAGAAAGTTGTCGAATTCGGCCTGGCGCCCCTTCACCACCAGCGGGCGCACGCCGCAGCGCGTTGCGATGACATCGGCTGCGGTCAGCGGGCGCTCAAGCTGCAGCCGCTTGTTGATATTCGTCAGAACGAAGTCGCGGTCCGCATCGGTGACCTCCACATCCGGACTGTCCACGGGCGTGTCGGTGGTGCCTATGCAGGTCCGGTTTCCCATTGGGATGGCAAAGAACAGACGGCCGTCATCCGCGAAGAAGGTCAGCACCCGCTGCGCGCTGCTGATGCGATCCACGATCAGGTGTATTCCCTTCGACAGGACGTGCCGATGCACGGTCTGCTGGCCGCTCATGGCATTGTGTTCGTCGACCCAGGGTCCGGTGGCGTTGATCAGGGCCTGCGCGCGGATATCGAAGAGCTCGCCGCTGACCTCGTCCCGGGCGCTGAGCAACCAGCCGTCCGCATCCCTCCTGGCGCCCTGTGAGCTGACGTAATTGGCGGCGATGCAACCACGCGTCAGCGCGGAGCGCACGAAGTTGAACACGAAACGTGCGTCGCAGTCGTGGAGATAGGCATCGGAATACTCGAAACCGCCCACAGCATGGCGCGTATCCACCCGTGGCTCTTCCCGCGCGATCCGACCGCGACCGAGCAGCCTCGGCAAGCGCGTGTACCCGTTGCCCATCAGCCAGTACAGCCAGGTGCCCAGATAGAGCATGACGGGATGCCATCGAAAGCCCTTCTCGATCGTCGTGAAGAAGCGCACCTCCTCGACGCTGGATGGGAAATTGCGCATCAGCCTGTTGCGGCTCATACACAGGGCCCGCACCAGCGGGAACTCCCAGGTTTCCATGTACTTGATGCCGCCCCAGGCCAGATTGGAGGAATGCTGGCTGGTTCCGCCGGCGAAGTCGCCACGGTCGATCATGGCTACCGAAGCCCCGCGGGCACTCAGCGCCGCAGCGGACACGGCGCCGTTGATTCCGCCGCCGACGATGAGCACATCGAAACGGCGCCGGCGTAGCTTGTCCAGGTTGGTATTGCGAAGTTTCATGCCCGCTCGCCGGCAGCGGCGGACATGATCAGCCGCCGCAGGGGTTTTGGAATCAGACTACTCGACCTTGCCGCGCCCGCGCTTGGCCATGTTCTTGGCCATGATCTGTACATCTTCGATCTGACCGAAAATATCGCTGAATATCTGCCCGACCTGACGATTGATCGTTCTTACGGCATCGTAGGCGATCCCGATGGTCTCGGCCTGCTTGCCCTTCAGGCGACTGACCTGATCCTCGAAAAAACCAAGCTTTTCCAGAGTTTCCAGTGGCAGGGCGGCAATGTACTGATGGACCTGCTCAACGCTGGTCGCTCCATTGTCGATGGCTTGCTGGACGGTGTCCTTGAGCAGTTCCATGCGTTCGACAGCTTTCATCCTCTATCTCCTCGCGAAATCAGGGATGGCGTGATTTGCGCACTTGCGCGAATTCGGAATCCGGTTTCCACTGCGGGGGCTGCGGCGAGTCCGCCACTTCCCGCGCAACCTGTGCCAGCAGTTCAAGGTCCTGAACGAAGCCGGACAGGTCCCAGTCCGTCGTGACCTCGTCACTGAGCTTGTGATAATCGCGCTCGACGTAGCCATTGCGGGCCGCCAGGGCCTCGGCGGCTTTCGGGCCGACAAATTGGACGCCGCCCAGCGGCGACAGGAACAGGCTGGGCACGCCCTGCTTGGCGAATTCGAAGTGATCCGAGCGGTAGTAGTAGCCACGCTCCGGTTCGGTTTCCGGCACCACGGCGCGGCCCTGCGTCTGGGCCAGCCGGATCAGATGATCCTCCAGGCTGCTCTGCCCGTAGCCGGTCAGCGGCACATCGGCGGTAGGGCCCCAGACATTGGGGGCATCGGTATTGAAATTGGCCAGCGTCCGATCCAGCGGATACAGGGGGTTACGTGCATAGTGGCGGGCACCGAGCAGTCCCTGCTCCTCGGCGGTCACGGCCAGAAACAGCAAGCTGCGCGCAGCGGGCCGAGCAGCGAAATGGCGGGCCAGCTCCAGCAAACCGGCGACCCCCGCCGCGTTGTCCACCGCCCCGTTGTAGATCTGATCGCCATTCAGACTGGGATCGCGGCCCAGGTGATCCCAATGTGCGGTGAAAACGATGTACTCATCGGGCCGGACCGTGCCCCGCACCAGCCCCGCCACATTGGCCGATTCGACTTCACGAATCGTATTGCGCAACTGAAAGCTGGCGCGTGCAGGCAGGCTGACCGGCCGGAAATCACGTCCTGCCGCGGCCTGCTTCAGCTGGTCGAAATCCAGCCCTGCCGCGGCCAGGATTTCCCGCGATTTTGAGTCCCGGATCCAGCCTTGCACGGGCACCCGGTCGCTGTTGCCGTTGGCGCTGGCCAGGGTAAAGCTCTCGGTTCCAGCGCCTTGCGCGGGCACTTCCCAGGGGTAACCGGCGGGTCCCGTTTCGTGGATCACGAGAACGGCGGCTGCCCCAAGCTGGGAGGCAATGTCGTACTTGTAGCTCCATCGACCGTAATAGGTCATGGCCCGGCCCTTGAACATCCCCTCGTCCAGCTCGCCCGGGCGTGCCGGGTCGGCCACTGGCGGATCGTTGACC
>JBFKIN010000185.1:0-5732 GCA_041632255.1 Oceanococcus sp.
CAGGTACCGGCAAGGAAGTGGTGGCGCGTGCCATCCATGAAAGTTCCGGCCGCCGCGGCCGACCCTTCGTCGCCGTCAACTGCGGTGCGATTCCCTCGGAACTGCTGGAATCGGAACTGTTCGGCCATGAGAAGGGCGCATTCACCGGCGCCATCACCTCGCGTGAAGGTCGCTTCGAGCTCGCCGAGGGCGGCACACTGTTCCTGGACGAAATCGGTGACATGAGCCTGCCCATGCAGGTCAAGATCCTGCGCGTGCTTCAGGAGCGTACCTATGAGCGTGTGGGCAGCAATGCCTCGCGCCAGTGCGATGTGAGGATCATTGCGGCGACCCATCGCAATCTGGAAACCCGCATCGACGAGGGCCTGTTCCGGGAAGATCTGTTCTACCGTCTGAACGTGTTCCCGATCGAGATGCCGGCGCTGCGCGACCGTCTCGAAGACCTGCCGCTGCTGATCACCGAATTGTCCGATGAGCTGCGGGACATCGGCCGTGGCGATGTGCGCTTCTCTCCCGAGGCCATCCACGCCCTGCGGTCCTATGTCTGGCCGGGCAATGTGCGGGAGCTGGCCAATCTGGTCGAGCGGCTGGCGGTGCTCCACCCGAATGCGGTGATCGAGGTCGATCACCTGCCCGAGCGTTATCAGCCGCACGGTGTGTCCCAGCGGCCCAGCGCGGCCGAGATCGAGAGTGAACTCGGTCAGAGCTTCGAGCCGGCCCCGCAAGATGGCCTGGCGCTGGGGCAGCTGCCTGACGATGGCATCGACCTGAAGCAGCACATGGCCAACATCGAACAGGCGCTGATCCGGCAGGCGCTGGAACAGGCTGGCGGCGTGGTGTCCCAGGCCGCCCATCTGCTCAAGCTGCGGCGAACCACGCTGGTGGAAAAGCTGCGCAAATACGATCTGCAGCGTCAGCAG
Organism: Oceanococcus sp.; assembly: GCA_041632255.1. GTDB lineage: Bacteria > Pseudomonadota > Gammaproteobacteria > Nevskiales > Oceanococcaceae > Oceanococcus. The sequence continues at coordinate 921 of JBFKIN010000185.1, forward strand.
CAGCAGTCCTGAATGGGCTGCGGCACGGGCCTTGCCTGTGTCTGAATAACGTCACTGCGGGGCCCTGTGGCTGACCGTCGCGGAGAGTGAGACATGAGCATCAATACCAGCAATATCAACAGCGTTCTCAACCAGATCCGGCAGCTGCAGGCGCAGCAGAACCAGCCGGGCCAGGGCGCTGGCATGGCGCCTGCACAGGAGAGCGGTCAGTTCGGCGAACTGCTCGCCGATGCGATCAAGGGCGTGAACCAGACGCAGCAGAAGGCCGCGGCGATGAGTCAGGACTTCGCCAGTGGCAAGCCCGGCATCGAACTGGCCGATGTGATGATGTCCTTGAACCAGGCCCAGGTGTCTTTCAAGGCGATGGCCGAAGTTCGCAACCGTCTGGTTTCGAGCTATCAGGACATCATGAACATGCCGATCTGAGGCCCTGACCGAGCATGGCAGACTCACCGAGCGTTCCGGCTGCTGCGGCCCCTGCGCCTGGCGGCGCGCTGCAGAATTTCAATCTCGGACAGCTGGCTTCCAGCCCCGGCGTGCGTCAACTCGCCGCCCTGTTCGGGATCGCTCTGGCCGTCGCCCTGGGCGTGACCATTTTCATGTGGTCCCAGAAACCCGCGATGCAGACGCTCTACAGCGGACTGTCCGATAGGGACAACGCGGAACTGGTCGAAGCGCTGGGCAGTGCAGGGATCGACTACCAGCAGGACAAGACCACCGGTGCGATTCTCGTGCCGGCAGCCCAGGTCCATCAGGCCCGCATGGCGCTGGCCAGCGAGGGTCTGCCGCGCAGCGCCGGTGGCGGTTTCGAGCTGATCCGGGAAGAGCAGGGCATCGGCGTCAGTCAGTTCCTGGAGAACGCGCGCTACCAGCACGCGCTGGAGACCGAGCTGGCCCGAACCATCAGCCAGCTGCAGCCGGTGCGCAGCGCCCGGGTCCACCTGGCCATGCCGAAGCGCAGCGCCTTCGCGCGGGCGCGGCAGAACGCCGGCGCCTCCGTGCTTCTCTCCCTATATCCGGGGCGTCGCCTGGAACAGGGGCAGGTGGATGCGGTGGTCCATCTGGTGGCCTCCAGCATCCCGGACCTTCTGGCCAGCAATGTCAGCGTGGTGGATGAGGCCGGGCGTCTGCTCAGCGGCAGCGGTGACGAGGCGATGAGCCTGTCCAGCAACCAGCTGGAATATCGCACGCAGCTGGAGGACAAGTATCGGTCACGTATCGAGCAGCTCCTGTTGCCCATCATGGGGCCAGGCCGGATCAGCGCCCAGGTGAGCGTGGACCTGGATTTCAGCCAGATCGAGGAAACCCGGGAGAGCTATGCGCCGGAGGGCGGCGTGTTGCGCAGCGAGCAGCTGTCCGAAAACCGTGACCCCGAGGTCGAGGCGTCCGGTGTGCCCGGTGCGCTGTCCAATCGCGTGCCGGCGCAGGGCGAGGGTCAGGGCGAGGACAGCGCCCTGCGCAGCCGGTCTTCGACGCGCAATTTCGAACTCGATCGCACGGTCAGCCGGACCCTGAGCGAACCGGGTCGCCTTCGCCGGGTGAGCGCCGCGGTGCTGGTGGATCACCTGCCGGCAGCGAATGCCGAGTCTGGCTCGACGCCGCTGAGTCAGGAGCAGCTGCAACAGATCGAGGCGCTGGTGCGCCAGGCCATCGGTTTTGACGCCCAGCGCGGTGACAGCGTGAGCGTGCAGAACATCAGCTTCGTCCCGGCGGAACAGGTGCCGGAACTGGAAGTGCCGATCTGGGAGCAAGCCCTTGTCCGGGATGTGGCCCGTCAATTGCTCGGCGCCATCGTGCTGCTGGTCATCGCCTTCCTGGTCCTGCGTCCGGCACTGAAATCGGCGCTCAAGGCGCCGCCGATTCAGGCCCAGACCTTGCCCTCGGCCATGCTGGCGGGGAGCGCTGCGGGCCCTGGCGTGGCCAGCGGCGGCGCGCTGGCCGCCGACGAGGACGAGGGCTTCGACATCAAGCGCGGACCAAGCAGCATGGACAAGAAACTCAAGGCAGCCCGGGAAGTGGTCACCGAAGATCCCAAGCGGGTGGCGCAGCTGATGAAGCAGTGGGTGGGCGATGAGTGAGGCCGGCCAGGAAATCGAGGGCGACGAGCGCGCCGCGATCCTGCTGATGTCACTGGGTGAGGAGACCGCCGCCGAGGTGCTGAAGCACATGGGTGCGAAGGCGGTCCAGCGGGTCGGTTCGGCCATGGCTTCCCTGCGCAATGTGTCCAAGGAGCGCATGGAGCAGGTGATCGATGAATTCGCCGAAGCCCTGGATTCCCAGACTTCCCTGGGTGTTGGCAGCGACGAGTACGTGCGCAAGGTTCTGACATCGGCGCTGGGAGAAGACAAGGCCGGCAGCCTGATCGACCGTATCCTGATCGGCAGAAACTCGAAGGGGCTGGAGGCCCTGAAGTGGATGGAAACGCGTTCGGTCGCCGAACTCATCCGCAATGAGCATCCCCAGATCATCGCCATTGTGCTGGCGTATCTGGACGCAGATCAGTCGGCGGAAATCCTCAATCTTCTGGCCGAGCGCGTGCGTGTGGATGTGCTGATGCGGATCGCCAGCCTCGATGGTATCCAGCCCGCGGCGCTCAAGGAGCTGGACGAGATCATGGAGCGCCAGTTCTCGGGAACCGGCAATCTCAAGGCGTCCAGCGTCGGCGGCGTCAAGGTGGCCGCATCGATCATGAACATGATGGACGCCAGCGCCGAGCAGCAGTTGATGGAGTGGGTCCGCGAAGAAGACGAGGCCCTTGGCCAGAAGATCGAGGACCTCATGTTCGTCTTCGACAACCTGGCGGACATGGACGACCGCTCGATGCAGCGTCTGCTGCGAGAGTGCCAGAACGACAAACTGGTCCTGGCTCTCAAGGGCGCGGAAAAGCAGGTCAAGGACAAGATTTTCGCCAACATGTCGCAGCGCGCGGCCGAAATGCTGAAGGACGATCTGGAGGCCGCCGGGCCGGCCAAGCTGTCCGATGTCAATGCGGCGCAAAAGGAGATTCTGGCCAGCGCCAGGCAATTGGCGGATCAGGGTGAGATCAGCCTTGGCGGGCAGAGCGAGGAAATGCTGTGAGCCAGAAAGAGGACGCGCGCGTCTGGCATAACATCCAGGGCGCGCGTTCCTGGGTCATGCCCGAGTTCAGCGATGACGACGCAGCGGCCGGGCCGGTCGAAGATGATGTCGCGCCTGCTCCGCCGACTGCGGCAGATCTTCATGCCCTGCAGCAGCAGGCCTACGACGAGGCCTACAAGCGTGGCCTGGCTGAGGGTTACGCCGCCGGTCAGGAGGCGCTGGACGCAGCGATTGAAAGGCTCAAGATCATCGCCGCAGAACTGGCCGCGCCCCTGGATGAACTGGACCGCGACCTGGAGCACAGCCTGAGCAACCTGGCGCTCATTCTTGCGCGCCGCATCGTGGGCAAGGCGGTCACGGAGGATGGCGCCAGCCTGCAGGCCCTGGTACGCCAGGCCGTGGAGGTGCTTGGGGCCGAGGTGGAATCCACCGTGGATATCTATCTCAATCCCAAGGATCTGCGCTTTCTGACCGAAACGGTGGGGCCTGATGCGGCGTGGACCCTGCATCCGGACCCCAATCTGCAGTCCGGAGATGTCAGGGTCAAACGCGGCCTGGCAGAAGTGGACGGCCGCCTGCAGCAACGCCTGGACCGTCTCGCGGCGGAGATGCTGCATGGCTGAAACGGAAGCCCGCGACTGCTTCCGCCAGGCTCGCCCGCTCGAGCTGGCCGACCGGCTGGCCGCGCGTGGCGCGCGCACCGGGCTGTCCTCGGGCCTGGTGGTCAGCGGCAGTCTGCGTCAGGTTGTCGGCCTGACCCTGGTCGCCGAAGGCTGCCACGCGGACATCGGGACGCGCTGTCGCATAGAGGATGACGACGGCCCGGGAGTGGAGGCGGAAGTTGTCGGATTCTCGGGCGATCGCATTCACCTGATGCCGGCCGGGCAGCTGACCCATATCAAGCCGAATGCCCGGGTGACTCCCCTGGGTCGCCAGGCCGAGGTGCCCCTCGGGAATGCGGTGCTCGGGCGGGTGCTGGATGGTGAAGGGCGGCCCATCGACGGTCGCGGCCGGCTGCGCCCGGCGCGCTTCGGCCGCCTGCATGCGCCGCCGCTGAATCCGCTGATACGGGCGCCGGTCGAACAGGCGCTGGATGTCGGCGTGCGTGCGATCAACGCCCTGCTGACCATTGGCCGCGGACAGCGCATCGGCCTGTTCGCCGGCTCTGGGGTGGGCAAGAGCTCCTTGCTCGGCATGATGACCCGCTACACCGATGCCGATGTCATTGTTGTCGGCCTGATCGGCGAGCGCGGCCGGGAGGTGCGTGATTTCGTGGTCAACACGCTGGGCGAGGCCGGCATGCGCAAGGCCGTGGTCGTTGCCGTGCCGGCCGATCAGTCACCGCTGATGCGCCTGCGCGCCGCCTACCTCGCGACGGCCCTGGCTGAGGGTTTTCGCGACGAAGGCAAGGATGTGCTGCTGCTGATGGACTCGCTCACCCGGTTCGCCCAGGCCCAGCGCGAGATCGGCCTGGCCGTGGGAGAGCCTCCGGCCACCAGGGGTTATCCGCCCTCCGTGTTCACGCGGATTCCCCAGCTGATCGAGCGTGCCGGCAACGCCGAGCCCGGCGGCGGCACCATCACGGGTGTCTACACCGTGCTGGTCGAGGGCGACGACATGCAGGATCCCATCGGTGATACGGCGCGGGCCATTCTGGATGGCCATGTGGTCCTGACCCGCGACCTCGCTGACGCCGGTCATTATCCGGCGATCGATATCGAGTCTTCCGTCAGC
>JBFKIN010000186.1:0-5709 GCA_041632255.1 Oceanococcus sp.
CAAGCTCCGCCTGGCCCTGGCCAAGCTGGGCGGGCCGATCGACCCGCACGAATGGCACATGACGCCGCAGACGGTGAATGCCTACTACAACCCGACGGCCAACGAGATCGTCTTCCCGGCCGCCATCCTGCAGCCGCCGTTCTTCAACCCGGCCGCGGACGATGCGGTCAATTACGGCGGTATCGGCGCGGTCATTGGCCATGAGATCGGTCACGGGTTTGACGATCAGGGCAGCCGCTACGATGGCGATGGCCGGCTGCGCAACTGGTGGACGGACGAGGACCGGGCCCGCTTCGAGCAGCGGACCGGCCAGCTGATCCAGCAATACGACGGCTACGAGCCGCTGCCCGGCTACCACGTCAACGGCGAGCTGACCATCGGCGAGAACATCGGCGACCTGGGCGGCCTCTCGATCGCGGCCAAGGCCTACCGTCTTTCGCTGAATGGCAAGCCTGCCCCCGTGCTGGACGGCTACACCGGCATGCAGCGACTGCTCATCGGCTGGGCCCAGATCTGGCGCCGCCTGTATCGCGAGGAAGCCCTGATCAATCGCCTGAAAACCGACCCGCACTCACCGGGCGAGTACCGCTGCAACGGCATCGTCTCCAACGTGCCGGAGTTCTACGAGGCCTTTGACGTGAAGCCCGGCGATGCCATGTACCTGCCGCCGGAAAAGCGGGTCAAGATCTGGTAAGCGCGGCAGTCCGCTCCTGCGGCCGGACCAACCGGCCGCAGGGCTGACCGGGCGCGCCGGCCGGGCTGGGCAGTGCGTCGATGCCGCGGACTAGCCCCGCTTGCGGCACAGCGTCAGGCCATCCGCCAGGGGCAGCAGGCTCAGGTCAATGCGCTGGTCGTCGGTCAGTTTCCGGTTGAAGGCCCGCAGGGCCCGGGTGCTGGGCTCGGTATCCGCAGGATCCGCCACCCGACCCGACCACAGGGTGTTGTCCACGGCGATCACCCCGCCCGGGCGCAGCAGCTTCAGGCACAGCTCGTAATAGTCGGCATAGGCCTGCTTGTCCGCATCGATGAAGGCGAAGTCATAGCTTTCGGCCTCGCCCGCATCCAGCCGCTCCTGCAGGGTCTGCACGGCCGGCTGCAACTGCAGTTCGATTTTTGAATCCACGCCGGCCCGGCTCCAGTAACGCCGGGCGATTGCGGTCCATTCCTCGCTGACATCGCAGGCCAGCAGGTAACCCTCATCCGGCAGGGCCAGAGCCAGGGCCAGACTGCTGTAGCCGGTGAATACGCCCACTTCGATGCAGCGCCGGAAGCCGCCCAGGCGCGCCAGCCAGGCCATGAACTGACCCTGCTCCGGCGCGATCTGCATCTGCGCCATCGGCAGCCCGGCCGTTTCCTGTCTCAGCGCCCGCAACAGCGGGGCCTCCCGCAGGCTGACATCCAGCAGGTAATCATTCAGTGCCGCCTCCAGGACGAAACTGCGATTGGACATTTCCGAACCTCCCTTCGCCGCCTGACTCTGCAGGCTGAATGCCGTGCCGGCCAGCCTAACCCAGACGGCGTTTTCCTACAGCCTGACGGGCCGATTGCGTGTTGCGAGGGTATCAGCAGCCACGTAACATGCCGGAATCCCAGGGATGCGCAGCGCAGGACAGGGAACACAGACCGTCATGTGCCTGTCGCAGGGAACGATGAACAAGACCTTCAGGAATCGGGAGTGACATAAAGATGGGCAAGATTGCATGGATCACCGCGGGCGCGCTGGCGACTTCGCTGAGCGGCGCCGCTCTGGCGCAGGATGGCGAGGAACGCGCCACCTACTTCACCGTGCTGGGCACCTACTCCCAGTTTGACGAGGACCGCAACATCCCCGGCACGACGGACATTGATGAAGGCGGCGGCATCCAGCTGATCCTCGGCCAGCAGCGTGCCAGCGGCTTCGGTTTCGAAGCCACCCTGTTCGGTGACTTCCTGGAAACCGGCGCTGACAACGGCACCGACTTCTACCGGCCGGGTCTGGGCCTGGACATCATCTATGGCCTGGGTGACCGCAACGGCTTCACCCCTTTCGTGCTGCTCGGTGCCGGCGGCGTCTATAACGACGTCTTCCCGGATGACAACGACGACTATGGCTGGTACGGCAACGCCGGTCTGGGCCTGGTCACCGGCCCGCTGAACAAATACGGCGTCAAGCTGCGTGCCGAAGTGCGTTACATCTATGACGATTTCGAGAACGGCTACGACGATTACCGTGGCGGCCTGGGCTTCGAATTCCCGCTCTACGGCGAACCGCAGCGGATCGAAAAGATTGTCGAGAAGGTCAAGGTCGTGGAAGTGCCCGGCGAAGGCCTGGGCGACGAGGACGGTGACGGCATCGTCGACGGCAAGGACCAGTGCCCCGGCACGCCGCAAGGCACCCGGGTGGATGGCAGCGGCTGCCCGCTGGGCGACATCGTGGCCCTCAACGGTGTGACCTTCGAGCTGAACAAGGACCGCCTGCGTCCGGACGCCAAGACGATTCTGGACACCGTCACCGAGATTCTGGAGCGCTATCCGGAAATGGTGGTGGAAGTGGCCGGCCACACGGACAGCCTGGGCACCGACGAATACAACCAGCAGCTGTCGCAGAAGCGTGCCGAAGCCGTGCGCCGCTACCTGATCAGCAAGGGTATCGCGGCTGATCGCATGACGGCCGTCGGTTACGGCGAGAGCGAGCCGGTCGACACCAACGAAACCATGGACGGGCGCGAGCGCAATCGTCGTGTCGAACTGCGGATCAAGAACTGATCACGGGCCGGACTGACTGAGGAGAGCGATATGGAAATCCTGATCAGACCCCTGATGCCGGCCCTGGCCGCTGCAGCCCTGGCGGGCTGCAGCGCCAACGGTGGCTTCCCTGGCGACGGCGGTGGCGGCGGTGGCGGCGGCGGCGGACTGACCCCCGGCACCGACATCTCCGAGCTGGTCTGCACCAACTACGTCAATGGCACGGTCACCAAGTCGGAAAGCGGCGGCGGCTGCGCACTGGCGCCGATTCTCGACCCGCTAACCGGACTCATGGGCTCGGAAGCCTGCTCGGTCACCGACGAGGCGAATGCCGCAGACGCGAATCCGACCAGTTTCGCCACCGTGACGATCACCGGCACCGGCCTGGATCCGCTGACCGATTTCGCGGGTTCGGCCACCCAGGTGTGGATCGACGTGGCGCTGGCTGGCACGATCAGTCCCGGCGGAGACACGGTGGCAGCATTCGACATGGAGATTCCGGGGGGCTTCGATTTGTCTGCCCTGCAAACCATCGTGGTGTCCACCTTCCTGGCCGGCGAGCCGACCGGTGAATCAATCGACGTGGCCTCCCCGGCCAATGTCGGCGGCGCTCTGACCACCGGCCAGTTCCTGGCTGGCTTCGTGCCGGAAATGGCCTTCGACCAGTTGCGCATCAGCTTTGGTGCCGACGGACTGAGCTTCGACTTTGACGAGAGTGCTTTCGTCTACGATGCCTGCACCGCAGCAGTCGAGGCAGCGGCTCCGGAAGCCTGAGCGACCGCGTCAGCCATGTCTTATGGATCAGCCCCGGCTCTGCCGGGGCTTTTTTTTCCGTCGCCGACCGGCCGATTGACCCGACCCGGTCCAGACGCCATGATCAGGCCCCTTTTCCCCACCGGACTTCCATGGCCAGAGCGCCCTTGATCGAGGCCGAGTTCGGCCCGCTGTTCCCTCGCCGGGGCAATGCCTTCTCCCGCGGCCTGGGTCGCCTGCTGCTGCGCCTGCTCGGCTGGCGCATCGTCGGCAGCCCACCCAATGCCTCCAAGATGATCGTGGTGGCCGTGCCGCATACGTCCAACTGGGACGGCGTCATCCTGTTGATCGCCATGCTCGCCGCCGGCCTGGACCTGCGCTGGGTCGGCAAGCACACCCTGTTCCGCGGTCCGCTGGGGCGCGTGCTGCTGTGGGCTGGTGGCGTCTCGGTCAACCGCGCCCAGGCACGCAATTTCGTGGATAGCGTTGTGGACACCTTTGCCCAGAGCGAGCGACTCGCCCTGGTCATCGCCCCGGAAGGCACCCGCAAGCCCACAGCCCGCTGGAAAACCGGCTTTCACCGCATTGCCCAGCAAGCCGGAGTGCCTATTGTGGCGGGCTACATGGACTATGCCACCAAGACGGTGGGCTTCGGCCCCGGGCTGGAAGCCAACGATGATTTCGAGCAGTACATCGGGCAGCTGCAGGACTTCCTCGCCGACTGCCGTCCCCGCCAGCCACACAATTTCCTGTGGCCGGAAAACGACTGAAATCAGACGCAGTAAATTCTCAGCATTGACGCCTAACCCCCCATCGGGAAAACGAATTTTCCACTCATGCACAGGGCCTGTGGATAAGTTTGTGGATTGCGCCCTGAGCAAGTCGAAAAAGGGCATTGCCACGGGGCCTTTCTGAACCCATGATCATTTCGTAACCAGAACGTCATAGGCTAATAAAATCAATGACTTGTGAACATGCAATCCTCGACCGTCAAGCGCTTGACAGCCCCTGTGTCGGCATGTTTTGGCCGTGTCATTTTTGTGCATAACAGCAAAGCCTTGAACTGCGTGGATTTTGCCCCGTTCCGGTCATTTTGGTGCAGCCAAATCCGCGCATGGACCTGATTCTGTGCATCGGCGGTCTGGACCCCAGCGGAGCGGCCGGAATCCTGGCCGACGCCCGCATGGTCGAGTCACAGGCTTGCCGGGTCGCCGCACTCAACCTGCTCGATACCTGGCAGGGCCCCAGCCGCTTTGGTGGCGCCATCCCGACCCCGCTGGACACCCTTCAGCGGCAGTGGGAGGCTCTGTTCACGGAGGAACGGCCCGCCGCGGTCAAGATCGGCGCCGTCGCCGACATCCGGCAGGCTGACTGGCTGGCCGCGGCGCTCGAGCCCCTGCAACTGCCGCTGGTCATCGATCCGGTCCTGCTCTCCAGCAGTGGCGGCCAGCTGGGCAACGCGGCGGCGATAAGGCGTCTGGCACCCCTGGCCAGCCTGCTGACGCCCAACCGGCGGGAGGCCTCCGAACTGTTCGGCCTGTCCGAGGATGATCCCGGCTGGTCGCCAAGCTGCCCCGCGCCCTTGCTGGTAACTGGCGCGGACCACGCGAGCGAACAGGGACACCGGCAGATCGAACACCGACTGCTGCAACCCGGCGCCACGCATCGTTTCGGAACCCGCCTGCGGCCGGGTCGCTATCGCGGCAGCGGCTGCCTGCTGGCCAGCGCGATCGCCTGTGCGCTGGCACGGGGCGAGTCGCTGCCGGCAGCCTGCGTCGCCAGCCTGGAGGTCGTGGATCGCTGGCTGGCCCGGGCCGTGCGCCTGAACGGCGACATCCAACTGCCGCAGCGCCCGGCATGAGCGCAAGGCTGCGCGGACTCTACCTGCTGGCGGATGAATCAATCCGCCCCTTCGCCCACTGGCGGCCATGGCTGCCAGAGCTGCTGGCGCAACCGCTGGCGCTGGTCCAGTACCGGGCCAAGAGCCTGCCCGGCGTGCAGCGGGAGACCCATGCCCGCGCGCTGCTGGACGCCTGTGAACGGGCCGGGGTTCCGCTGCTGATCAATGACGACCCGGCGCTGGCCGCGGCAATCGGCGCGCAGGGCGTGCACCTGGGCCGGGACGATGCGGCCCTCGCTGCGGCCCGCGACCTGTTGGGCCCGCAGGCGCTGATCGGCCTGTCCTGCTACGACGATGTGGCACGGGCTGCCGCCGGCGCGGCCGCAGGCGCC
>JBFKIN010000187.1:0-5695 GCA_041632255.1 Oceanococcus sp.
ACACGTTCCACGATGTGTACGAGGCCGGTCGTGCGGTGGCGCGGCTTGAGCAGCTGATAGAACAGGCCCAGCAATACGGCGCCGGCCAGCGGCGCCAGGAATGCGGCATGGCTGTCGCCCATCTCACGAAACAGGTCCTGGGCCAGGTCGATGAGACCGTGGAGCAGGGAAATGGCCAGCCCGGCGGCCAGCCCGCAGGCGCAGCCCAGCAGGGACATTGCGGCAATGCCCGGCGGCGCCGCTGTGGGGAACAGCAGCTTCAGAGGTTGGGTCCAAGCAGCTTTGCCTTTCATGTCGCGCGGAATGGTACCCTGTCGCGCATTTTTTCCTGAATTGCCCTTGCCATGTCTGACCTGATTCGCGTCGCGATCGTCGGGGCCACCGGTTACACCGGAGCCGAATTGCTACGCCTGCTCGCTGCTCATCCCCGCGTCGAAGTGACGGCGGTCACCTCGCGTCAGGAGGCGGGCAAGCCAGTGGCGGAAGAATTCCCCAATCTGCGCGGCCACTATGATCTGAGCTTCAGCGCGCCTGAGATGTCGCAGCTGGCCCAGATGGCCGATGTGGTCTTCTTCGCCACCCCGCACGGTGCGGCCATGGCCGGCGTGCCCGCCCTGCTGGAGCAGGGTGTCCGGGTTATCGACCTGTCGGCGGATTTCCGCCTGCGCGACGCATCGGTCTGGGGGCAGTGGTATGGCCAGCCGCACACGGCACCGCAGTTGCTCAAGGATGCAGTCTATGGATTGCCGGAGTTTGCGGGCGAGGCCATCGCCGCCGCGCGGCTTGTGGCTTGCCCGGGCTGTTATCCGACGGCCGTGCAACTGGCGCTGCTACCGCTGCTGCAGGAGGGCCTGGTCGAGCTGCGAGGCATCGTTGCGGACTGCAAGTCCGGGGTGTCCGGCGCTGGGCGCACCGCGAAGCTCGGATCTCTGTTCTGCGAGACCGCGGACAACTTCGCCGCCTACGCGGGCGGCGGTCACCGGCATCAGCCCGAAATTGACCAGGCCCTGGCGGATCTTGCTGGCGAACCGGTTCAGTGCCTGTTCCAGCCGCATCTGCTGCCGCAGATCCGTGGCATCCATGCCAGCGTCTATGCCCGCCTCAAGCAGCCGGGCGGCGACCTGCAGGGGCTGTTTGAGCGACGTTATGCCCAGACACCCTGTGTGGATGTGATGCCGGCAGGCAGCCACCCGCAGACGCGCAGCGTACGGGGCAGCAACATGGCACGGATCGCGGTGCGGGAGCGCGATGGTATCGCCATGGTGTTCTGCGTGATCGATAACCTGGTGCGCGGCGCCTCCGGGCAGGCGATCCAGTGTCTCAACCTGATGACAGGGCTGCCCGAGGGCCTGGGGCTGGAGGCGCCGGCCCTGCTGCCATGAACTGGCCCGAGTCCCTGCGTCGCCTGTCGCGCTGGCCGCCCCTGCATGCCCTGCTGATTCTGTTGCTCGGAATCCTGCTGGGCCGCCTGTCTGCCCTCAGCGGCAGCACGGACCTGGATGATCTGGACGAGCAGCAGGCCCAGTTGGCCGCAGCCGAATGTCCCGAGCGCCTGACCGGCCTGGAGCGTGACCGTCGGCAGCTGCGGGAGGAACTCGCCTATCTGAAGCAATCCGTCGTGGTGGAACAGGAGGCCTGCAACGGCGTGCGGGACAGCCTGTTTCAGAAGGAGGCGGAGATCGGCAAGATGACCGAGCAGCTCGCCTTTTACCGCGGCATCTTCGCGCCATCCGAGCAGGTTGGCGGGGTCCGGGTCTACAAGCTGGAAATCGATCCCGTCAGCGGGCGCAATTTCCAGTTTCGTGCGACCCTGCTCCAGCCGGCGCGTCAATCGGGCTCTGCGTCCGGTGCTTTGATCCTGGAATTCGTCGGTCTGGACGCCAATGGTCAGCCGCAGCGACTGGGGCTGGACAAGCTGATTCGTGGCGAGCCATTCTCGGGCGACTACGAGTTTCGTTACTATACGGAGTTGTACGGCCAGTTCCGGCTGCCGGAACATTGGACGCCTTTGCGGATCGAAGCCAAGGTCAGGCCCAAGGGCCGACGCAAGGCCCTACTGGCTGAAACCTATGTCTGGAAAGATTTAATGGCGGCGCATGGCGCCCGAGAGAGTGGTCGATGAGCGAAGCACTGGTATTCACCGAATCAGCAGCCCTGAAGGTCAAGGCGCTGATGGAGGACGAGGGCAATCCGAACCTCAAGCTGCGCGTTTTCGTCTCTGGCGGGGGCTGCTCCGGTTTTCAGTACGGTTTTACCTTCGACGAGAACGAGGACGAGGGAGATACGCGGGTGGATCGAGCGGGTGTGGCCCTGCTGATCGACCCCATGAGCTATCAGTACCTGGCCGGGGCGGAGATCGACTACAAGGACGACATCAACGGCGCCCAGTTCGTGATTCGCAATCCCAACGCGACGACGACCTGCGGCTGCGGCTCTTCGTTCTCCGTCTGATCGACGGCAGGCCCCGAGGGCGGCCGGCCGAACAGGCTGGCAGCAGACCCTCTTGGGTCACGGGTTCGAATGCAGTGATCTGCCGGTTCTTCCCGGCGTGGCTGTCCGACAGACGTCAACGGGGCTGATCAGGGCCGATTCTGGAAGGGCCGCCGGACCGGGCTGGCTTTTCAGCGCGCGTCGGCCAGTTCCGTGCCGGCCGGCGACTCCGCCGGGAGCATGGCCAGCAGCTTCGAAGTCTCGGTTCTGAACCGCGCCAGCTCCGCTTCGGCGATTCGCGGTGCGCTGGGCAGCTTGACCGTCAGCGGGTTGACGTGATTGTCGTTGATCAGGAATTCGTAGTGCAGATGCGGCCCGGTGGCGAGTCCGGACATGCCGACGTAGCCGAGGGTCTGTCCCTGCGCGACCGTGACGCCGCGACGGATACCACGCCGGAAATTTTTCAGATGGGCGTACAGGGTCTTGTACTTGCCGGCGTGCTGCACGATCACCACATTGCCATAGCCGCCCTTGACTCCGGCGAAGATCACCTTGCCATGGCCGGCTGCCTTGATCGGGGTGCCGGACGGCGCCGCATAGTCCACGCCGCGATGGGCGCGGATCTTGTTCAGGATGGGGTGCTTGCGACCCAGTGAGAAGCGCGAGCTGATCCGGGTGAAGTCCACGGGCGAGCGCAGGAAGGCCTTCTTCATCGGCAGGCCCTCAGGGGAGTAGTAGGCGCTCAAACCCTCCGCGTCGCTGTAGCGCACAGCGCGGATCGACTGGCCACGATTGACGAATTCCGCGGCGAGGATGTTGCCGTCCTTGAGCTTCTCCCCGTCCCGGTAAATTTCCTCATAGACCAGACGGAAGCTGTCGCCCGTCCGGATGTCGAGGACGAAGTCGATATCCCAGGCGAAGATGTCGGTCAGCTCCATGGTGAGGCGGTCCGACAGGCCAGCCGACTTGGCGGCCAGGAACAGGGAGTTTTCGATCCTGCCTTCGGCGGTCACCGTGCGGATATCCACGGCCGCTTCGCTGATGGACTGCGAGAAGGCGCCGTTGCTGTCCCGCTTGAGGTGCAATGTGCGCAGCTCGTCCAGGGCCAGATCCAGGGCCTGGAGTTCCCCGGCATCGTCCAGGGACAAGGCCAGTTCGTCTCCCGGCCGGAGGCTGCGCAGGCGCCGCGCATCTCCGGACAATCGCGACAGGGCGATCCAGTCGGCGGTGCGCAGGCCATTGCGATCGAACAGGGCGGACAGGGAGTCACCGGAGCGTACCTTGACCCGCAAGCCTTTCAGTTGCGGTTCGAGGGGCTCGGGTTCGGTCGCCGCAGTGGCCGGGGCCGTCAGGCTGGCTGCTTGTGGCAGGGCGTCGAGCGCGGGCAGTTCGGGCAGCAGCACGTCGCCCTGTGGCTCCGCGCTGCGGGCGCTGGCCTTGCCGATCGGGGCGATGCTCTCCAGGAAGGAGTCCTCACGCTCCGGCGCGGCTTGCGCGCCTTCGACTTCAGCGACCAACAGGCGGATGTCGGCGCTTTCCGGCTCGGGTGATGCTGGGCCTTCGCCCCAGTGGCCAGCCAGGTAGAAGGCCAGGCCCAAAGCGGCCCCGGAAGCCAGAAGCTTCGGTCCGAGTGTACTCCCTCGTCGGCCCGGGGCCTCCGGTACAATGTAATCAGATCGCATAGCGATAGTTCCCCAATACCTGCGCGAAACCCCCAATCGGTATTGGGAGGACAGCATACCGTATAGGTATGAATAGTGCCAACGATTCATAGAGATACGTCGAAGATCTGCAGCAGGATGCGAGCAGGTCGCTAAAACCATCAAAACATGGCGGAACCATGAACACCGACGAGCAAGTCGCCGAACTCCTGCGTGGCATCGCAGAACTGATTCCTCAAAACGGCCTGGCGGAACGTCTAGAGACGGCCAGGAAGGAAAATCGTTCCCTGATCGTGAAAGCCGGGTTCGATCCGACCGCGCCTGATCTTCATCTGGGCCACACCGTGCTGCTCAACAAGATGCGGCAGTTTCAGGAGCTCGGACATGAGGTCGTATTCCTGATCGGTGACTTTACCGGCCGTATCGGGGACCCCACCGGCAAGAGCGTCACCCGGCCGCCGCTGACCGAGGAGCAGGTGCGGGAAAACGCCCGGACGTATGAGACACAAATATATAAGGTGCTGGATCCGGACCGCACCCGGGTCGAGTTCAACTCGAGCTGGCTCGGCAAGATGACAGCGGCGGATACCATCCGGCTGGCCGCCCAGTACACCGTGGCCCGGATGCTCGAGCGGGATGACTTCGACAAGCGTTACCGCGGCGGGCAGCCGATCGCGATCCACGAATTCCTCTATCCGCTGATGCAGGGGCAGGATTCGGTGGCGCTCAAGGCGGACGTCGAGCTCGGTGGTACCGACCAGAAATTCAATCTGCTGGTCGGCCGCCAGCTGCAGAGTCAGGCGGGACAGTCGCCCCAGCTGGTTCTGACCATGCCGCTGCTTGAAGGGCTCGACGGCGTGCAGAAGATGTCCAAGTCCCTCGGCAACTACATTGGCATCGATGAGCCGCCTGACGAAATGTTCGGCAAGCTGATGTCGATATCCGATGATCTGATGTGGCGCTATTACGAGCTGCTGAGCTTTCGCTCTCTGCCGGAGCTGCAAGCTCTTCGCGCGGGGGTCGACGACGGCAGCGTGCACCCGAAGGATGCCAAGCTGAACCTGGCCGAGGAGATCACTGCCCGTTTCCATGGCGCTGACGCGGGAGGCGCGGCCCGTGAAGCCTTCAACCGGCGCTTCGCCCAGGGCCAGCTGCCGGAGGAGATTCCACAATGTGAGCTCGCGATCCCTGACGGTGACAGTCTGGGTCTTGCTCATATATTGAAGGGTGCAGGCCTGGCAGGCAGCACGTCCGAGGCCATGAGGCTGATCAAGCAGGGCGCCGTGCGTGTGGATCAGGAGCGCGAAACCGCTACAAACCGTCAGTTTTCTGCCGGTGAGCAGCTCCTGGTTCAGGTGGGCAAGCGAAGGATTGCGCAGATTCGCTTGCGGTGAACTGGCGGCGACCTGCGCAAGTCATTGTTTTCTATAGATTCTGAAAAAAACTTTGCGAAAGTGTTGACGGGCCGCTTCGTATCCCTAAAATACGCACTCCCTGACGCGCTGAACGCCACGAAACACGGCGAACAAAACGTCAAAAGTTCTTTAAAAATCAAGCAAGTAATTTGTGCGGGTGCTCCCTGAAAAGTGGCGAAGCCATTAATG
>JBFKIN010000188.1:0-5695 GCA_041632255.1 Oceanococcus sp.
ACCGCGCAGGCGGCGTTCCTGCATGCGCCGGAATTTCTCCCGCAGCAGACGGCCCGGATCATCCTCGATCCGGTTCAGCCACTGGCGGACGGCCTGCTCCTGCTCCCGCGCGCGGGCGTTGGCTTCGCTCAGGGCCTGTTCGGATTGCTCGCCGGTTTGGCCCGCTTCCTCCGGGGAACGTGGCTCGTCGGGCTGCGCGTCCCTGTCGTCCTCTCCGGTCTGCGCCTCATCCTCAGCGTTGCTGTTCTGCTGACTGGCCTGATCCTGGGCAGCGGAGTCGGACTGTCCCTGGTTTTCGCCAGACTCATCGGACCGGTCGCCCTGTGAAGGATCGCCGGACTGGTCGGACTGGCCCGATTGCTGATCCTCGCCTGAGGACGCTTGATCCTGTTCGTTTTCGCCGGACTCCCGGTTCTCGCCCTGTTGTTCTTGCTGCTGACGCAGCAGTTCTTCGATGAGTTGCCGGTTGGCCTGCGCATCGGCCAGGTCCGGCTCACGGGCCAGGGCCTCGTCATAAGCGGCCAGGGCCTGCTCAAGTTCGCCGGCCCGGGCCAGGGCATTGCCCCGGTTGTAGGCGGCGCTGGCGCTGTCCAGTTTGCCCCAGAGCTCCGCCGCCGCCGCGTAGTCGCCGGCTTCATACAGCGCACTGGCCCGCCATTGTGGCGAACGGAAGGTCTCCGCCGCCGCCGCCGCGTCACCCTGCTGCAGCAACGCCTGCCCGGCCTGATCCGCGTTGCGCCACAGGTCCGCGCGAGCCGGGCCTGGCGTGGCCAGGGGCAGGCCGATCAACAGCAGCGTCAGCCAGCCGCGGCGAAAGCCGAGGGCGGCGATCAGCAGCAGGGGCAGCAGCAGCCAGGGTCCCTCGTCCTGCCACAGGTCGGCCTGGAAGTCGTCACGCGCCTGCTGCGGGTCGGCGGACCAGTCGGGACCGCCGGCCAGCGACCACTGGGCGTCGATGCGATCGATTCGGGCATAGCGCCCGGCCCCGGCCGCGGCCAGCGCGCGCAGCGCGGCTTCGTCGATCCGCGCGAGGGCGATGCCGCCCCGATCATCGCGGCGCCAGCCGCCGCCTGGGGCGGGTACCGGCGCGCCTTCCTCGGTGCCGGCGGCGAGCACGTGGACCCGGTAGCCGCGCTGGCTGGCCTTCTCGGCCGCCATCCGCGCCGCGCCATCGGCACCGCCGGTGATGAACAGGACGATGTCCCCCCGCTCGGCGCCGGCATTGCTCAACAGCTCCACGGCAGTGTCGATGGCTGCCGCGGTGTTCTGTCCCGGCACCGGCATCAGGCTGCTGTCGAGGCTGTCCAGCAGGTGACGAACGGTGCCGTCGTCCCGGGTCAGCGGCACGACCGGAAAGGCGCTCCCGGCGAAGCTGACCAGCGCGGTTTCGCCCTCGCTCTGCCGCTGCAGCAGCTGGTGAGCGATCAGCCGGGCCCGCTGCAGGCGGTTGGGTTTCAGATCGGCCGCATTCATCGCCTCCGTCAGTTCCATCACCAGCACGCGATGCAGCGGCGCGTCATAGACGGGCTGCGGCAGTTGCCGCCAGGCCGGCCCGGACAGGGCGAGGATGGCCAGGGTGGCGCCCAGACCCGCCAGCCACAGTGGCATGTGGCTGCCGGTCCGGCCCTGTTCCAGCAGGTGAGGCAGCAACTCGGGATCGACCACGCGTGACCAGGGATTGCCCGCGCCCTGCCGGCGGGCCCGGTAGATCAGCCACCACAGCAGAGGCAGGGCCAGCAGCCAGGCTGGACGGAGCAGATGCAGCTGTTGCCAGAATTCGTTCATGGTCGCGATGCCGATTCCGGTGGTCTGCCGGTGCCCGCCGGAGCCTGCTTCTGCCCGTGGCGCCAGGCTGGCCCGGGCATGAGGCCGGGCAGCAGGCGACCCAGCGCCAGCAACAGGGCCAGCGCCAGGGGCCAGTAAAACAGGGCGTGGCGGGGGCGGAAGCTCAGTTCGTCAACCGGTACCGGTTCGATCTCGTCCAGCAGGGCGTAGATCTGCTCCAGCTCATTGACCCCTTCAGCCGCGAAAAATCGGCCGCCCGTGCTGCGCGCGACCTTCTCCAGTGCAGCAGTGTCGATCGGTGAGGCGCGGCGCTGGACGAAGGGCCCCAGGCGGATGGTCTGCGCGCCGGTGAAGCCGATGGTGTGCACCCGCACGCCCGACTGTGTGGCCAGCTCCGCCGCCTTGGCCGGGCTGAGTCGGCCGGCGTTGCTCTCGCCGTCGGTCAGCAGAATGACCACTCGTTCCTCATTGCGGCCGGCATCCAGCAGATGTTTCACCGCCATGCCGATCGCATCGCCGATCGCCGTCTTCTGCCCGGCCAGGCCCACCTCGGCCTCGCGAAGCAACTGCGCGGTGGTGGCGCGATCCAGGCTCAGTGGGCTTTGCAGATAGGCGTTCTCGCCGAACAGGACCAGGCCGATGCGGTCGCCACGCCGGCGCTCGATGAATTCGCCGGCGACTTCCTGAACCACCGCCAGACGCTGGACGGCGCGCCCACGGAAGGAGATGTCCCGCTCGTCCATGCTGCCGGACAGGTCCACGGCAAGCACGATGTCGCGACCGCTGGCAGGCAACTGAACCGGCTCGCCAACCCATTCGGGCCGGCTCGCAGCCAGCACCAGGGCCAGCCAGGCCAGACCGGCAAGGACGGGCCAGCGTCGACCCGCGCCGGACTGGCCCGCCAGCGTCTCCAGGCCGATGGGCAGCAGCAGCGCGCCGGGTGCCGGCGCGGGCGGCAACAGCCGCGCGGCCAGCCACGGCAAGGGCAGCGCGATCAGCATCCAGGGCCAGGCCAGCGTGAACATTACAGATTGCTCCTCAGCCAGGCCCGGCCCAGAGCCAGATACTCACCGCAGCGTTCGGGGGTCTGGGGCCGGTAAGCCAGTTCCGCCAGACTCGTCCAGTCGGCCTCGGCCAGTTCGGGCGGGGCCGTGCGGGACAGAAAGCGAGCCCAGGCGCCCGGAGCCTGCGAGGCGGCCTCAGGGCCATGAACCTGCCGTGCAGCGCGACGCAGCAACTGGTTGAGTTCCCGCAGCTGCTCGGTGGGATCGGGCAGTGCCTCGACCTGCTCCAGCACGCGCCAGGCTTCGCGCCGCGGCGCCGCCGCGCGGCGCCGCGATTGCAGCCACCACAACAGGGCGCTCAGCATCAGGAGCGCCGTGAGGCCCAGTAGCCACCAGCCGGGTGCCGGTGGCCACCAGGAGGGGTCCGGCGGCAGATGAATGGGTTTGAGGGCCGCCAGTGGGTCCTGCGGGTTCATCGCGTACCCCGCCCGAAATGCGTGTGCACCGCATCTTCCAGCGGCGTTTCGGTGCCGAGTTGCAGCCAGTGGGCACGGCAGGCCAGCGCGGTGTCCCGGGCCGACTGCTCACGCGCCGCAAAGGCGGCCTCCCATCTCTGGCGCACCGCCGCGCGGCGGGTGTCCAGCAGGCGGGTCGGTGCCTGTGCCGTCGCCTTGCCAGGATACAGTCCTGGCAGCGGCGCCAGCCGCTCCAGCGGGTCGCTGATCAGACCCATCACCAGCTCGCAATGGCGACTCAGCAGGCGCAGTCGCTGCCGACCCAGCTCGTCCAGATCGTGCAGATCGCTGAGCAGGATGATCAGCGCGCCAGGACGGGCGAGGCGACGGAGCTCCTCGATCGCCTGACTCAGCGGCAGACCGCTGGTTGCCGGGGTGCTGGCACACAGCAGCTGGAACAGGCGCAGGGCGCCGCGCCGGCCGCCGGCCGGCCGGGATTCACGATGGCTGCCGTCGAAGAGCAGTCCGCCCACCCGGTCACCGTTGCGGTCCGCCGCCCAGGCAAACAGGGCGGCTGCCCGCGCTGCCAGCACGGCCTTGAAGCAGTTGCGGCTGCCGAACCACATGGGGGGGCGCAGATCCACCGCGATGATCACGGGGCGCTCGCGTTCCTCGCGGTAGCTGCGGACATGGGTCTGGCCGGTTCGCGCCGTCACCCGCCAGTCGATGCTGCGAATCTCGTCACCGGCCACGTAACGGCGGTGTTCCTCGAACTCCATGCCGCGGCCGCGAAACCCGGACAGGTGAGTGCCGGACAGATCGGTGAGCACACGGCGGCGGCTGGACAGATCCAGGCCGCTGGCGGCGCGCTTGAGCGCCAGCAGGTCGTCGAGTTCGATCCTGTGACCCGCCATGAATGCTCAGGCCACCGGCACGCGGTTCAGCAGTTCATTGATGAGATGCTCATCGGTGATGCCCTCGGCCTCGGCGCCGTAACTGCGCAGCACCCGATGGCGCAGCAAATCCGGGGGGATGGCCTGAACGTCGTCGGGCGAGACGTAGTCGCGGCCGTCCAGCCAGGCGTGGGCCCTGGCGCAACGCTCCAGCGCTATCGAGGCGCGTGGGCTGGCGCCGTAATCGATCCAGCGCGCGAGATCATCGCCGTAGGTGGCGGGCTGGCGGGTCGCCTGCACCAGTTGCACGATGTATTCCTCGACCGGCTCCGCCAGGTGCAGGCCGAGAGCCGCCTCGCGGGCGGCGAAGATCTCGGCCTGTTGGAGCGGCTGTGGTGCCGCCTGCTCACCCTGCAGGGCTTCGCCACGCGCCAGGCGCAGGATCTCTCGCTCGGCTGCCGCGTCGGGATAGCCGATCTTGACGTAAAGCAGGAAGCGGTCGAGTTGGGCTTCGGGCAGCGGGTAGGTGCCTTCCTGCTCGATCGGATTCTGGGTGGCCATCACCAGGAACAGACGTGGCAGTGGGCGGGTGTGCTGGCCCACCGTCACCTGCCGCTCCGCCATGGCTTCGAGCAGGGCCGACTGCACCTTCGCGGGGGCGCGGTTGATCTCGTCGGCCAGCAGCAGGTTGTGAAAGATGGGACCCTGCTGAAATTCGAAGCTGCCCGTTTCCGGCCGATAGATGTCGGTTCCGATCAGGTCCGAGGGCAGGAGATCAGGGGTGAACTGGAGGCGGTGGAAATCCGCCTCGATGCCGTCGGCCAGGGCCTTGATCGCCCGGGTCTTGGCCAGACCGGGGGCGCCTTCCACCAGCAGATGGCCGTCAGCCAGCAGGGCAATCAGCAGACGGTCGACCAGACCGGCCTGGCCGATGATGCGGGATTCCACATGGGCGCGCAGGCGCGCCACGGCGGCGTCATGAGACATCGCGGACTCTATTGGCATTGGGAAACTCGCCATTGTAGGGAACATGGCGGTTGTATGACCATGTCAGCAGGTTCGATGTTCCGAAAACGGCCACGCTCCCGCGCGCTGGTAAAGCCATGATGCAGCGCATCGATCAGAGGGGTTTGACGCGCGCCTGTCAGTGTCATTAACTAGTGATACCAGAACCTTAAAAGGGGGAGACCTTCCATGAGTCAGTCAGATGCGCTGCGCTTTTTTCACTTTGGCGGACCCGCACTCGCGGTAGCCCTGGTTGCTGCGGCCTTGCATGCCGCCCCGGCCCGGGCCCAGGATCCTGCTGTCGCGGACAAGCAGGGAGTGGTGGAAGAGATCGTCGTCACAGGAACGCGCCGGGAGGGGCAGTCCCCGACCGAAACCCTGTCGCCCATCGATGTGCTGGGCAGCGAGGCTCTGACCGAGCAGGCTTCCTTCGATCTCACCGATGGTCTCAGCCGTATCGCGCCATCCTTCAACACGCAGCGTTTTCCCATCGCCGACGGTACCGCCTTCCTGCGGCCGGTGACGCTGCGCAACCTGTCGCCGGACCACACCC